>JPPB01000144.1 GCA_001483205.1 alpha proteobacterium 3107 | reverse complement strand
TTCGGCCCTGAAACGGTCCACCGGACCGTTTCCGAGACGGGCCTCACCCCCCGGCAGGCGCTTTGAACGTCTCAACCTGTTGCAGCATATGGATTTTATGGCAAGACCATCGCCAATACGGACTGTCACGAAAAGCGCCCGCCCAGGCAGGCGGCTGCCCGGCTCAAGCCAATATGCAGAGGTCTCATATATGCTCTACCCCCCCCTCATCCGCAACCCGGGCCGTTATGCGTCACGCCGGGCCATCTTGTCCAGAACCGTTGCCGCCAGGGACCGGGTGAGCGCCCGGCTCTGGCTGAGCGCCGCGCGGTCCATCGCCTCGACAACCCGCCCCGCCGCGGCGAAACTCCGGTCTATGCGCCGCAGCAGATAGGCCAGCAGGTTAGGCTGCACCTGCAACTGCCGGTCGGTAAAGAATTTCAGCATCACCGCCCCCAGAAGCGCCTCATCCGGCCTCTCGAGCCTGACCACCGATGCGCCCTGCATCCGGCTGGCCAGATCGGGCAGGGACAAGCCCCAGTCACGCGGGCGGGCGCGGGCGGTGATCAGCAGCGGCAGGTGCCTGACCTGAAGCAGGTTGTGCAGGTGCAGCAAGGCCCGCTCTGCCCGCCCGTCCCCGGCAATGCGGTCCGCGTCCTCGACGGCACAGGCGGTATCCGGCACCGAAGGGTCAAGCGCCGCCAGATCATGCGCCGGGATAATGCGTGCCCCGGTTTGCGCCGCCCAGACATGGACAAGGTGAGTCTTGCCGCTGCCCTCGCCGCCGATCAGCACCTGTTTCGACAGCGGCCAGGTGTCGGTTGCCTCCAGCATGGCAACGGCCACGGCGTTGGCCTCTGAGACGAAGAAATCCCCGCGCCCCAGCGCCGGCTTCACCGGCAGCTCAAAGGTCAGTTGCTCTGCCATCGCCTAGCCGCCCGGATCGTCCCCGTCCCCGGCGTCGTCCCCGGCCCCGCCGCGATAGAGCGGCCCTTGGGTATATTGCCCGACGAGGAAACGGGCGAGCACACCGAGCGCGGCGGCAACCGGCACCGCAACCAGAACGCCGACAAACCCGAACAGCGCCCCGAACGCGGACAGGGCAAAGATCAGCCACACCGGATGCAGGCCGATGCTCGCCCCCACCAGCTTTGGCGTCAGCACATTGCCCTCCAGCATCTGGCCAAAGGCGAAAACCCCGGCGACGGCGGCGATGCTCCACCATTCGCCCCAGAACTGGAACAGCGCCAGCCCCAGCGCAAGCGCGCCCCCCACCAGCGCGCCGACATAGGGAATGAAGGTCAGCAGCCCGGCAATGAACCCGGCGACCAGCCCGTAACTCAGCCCGATCAGCATCAGGGCGGCGGCGTAGAATGCGCCGAGGATCAAACAGACCGTGCCCTGCCCGCGCACAAAGGCGGCCAGTGTCGCGTCGATGTCCCGTGCCAGTTGCCGGATGACCGGCGCATGGTCGCGGGGCAAAAGCGCGTCGATCCGCGCCACCATCCGGTCCCAGTCGAGCAGAAGGTAAAAGGCGACCACCGGGGTGATAACCAGCAACGCCAGCACGTTTATAAAGCCGAGCGCGGACTGCATCACGCCGCTCAGGAATGCGCCGCCCCCGGCGCGGATCGCCTCGCCCAGATTATCGAGCGACCGGCGCGGGGCGGACTGCTCATCCATCAGCGACGGAAAGCGCTCGGTCAGGGCATCCCGAAGCTCTGCGAACAGGCGCGGGGCGGCATCAATCAGCGCCAGCGCCTGGCCGACCATCGACGGGATGACCAGAAACGCCATGAGCACGAAGGCGAGGGCGGCGGCGGCGGTGATGATCGTGGTGGCGGCGGCACGGGAACAGCCTGTGGCCTCCAGCCGGTCTGCCGCCGGGTCAAGGAAATAGGCAATCGCACCGCCGAGCAGAAACGGCAGCATCACGTCGCCCAGATACCACAGGATCAGCAGGAACACCGCCACCGCGATGCCCCAGTATCCTGCCTGCCGCCGAACCGGAAGCGTCATGTCGTCGGACCTCGCCTGAACCGCCCCCTGTCTTCGCCCATGTCCCGCCGCGATGCAAGGGGTGGGGTATGGCGTGACGTCCGGATTTTGAGTCCAGGCCCCGGTAATCAGTATACGGGATGGGATGGGGTCATGCGCTCCACAACAGCGGTGACGGCAGCGCCCGGCCCGGCGGGCGCTGCCCGGCACAAGTGCCGGACGGATGGTTGGCAACCGATGCGCCAGGATGCAGAGGTCTTTCCAAGTGATCCGGGCAGACTCTTCGGGCAAGGCACTTAGGCCGCGTCAGGCTCGCAAGGGGGCGCGGCCCGACGTTCCGCCGGGCAGGACAGCCCGGCCACCACAGCCCCACCATGCAGGGGCCTTCCCTCTCCGAAACCCCGGCTATATACGCCCCTCACAGGCGCAATCACGCGCGAACCTGCCGGGAAAGCGGGGTCGGGATGACCATACCACCATTTAGCACAGGCGCAGAGATCGACCCGCTCCGCGCCCTCTTGCACACGGATCGTCCGGGGGTTCTGGCCATCATCACCGGCACCGAGGGGCCATCCTACCGCCCGCTCGGGGCGATGATGGCCCTCCGGGGCGCAGGCGAGCGTATCGGCGCGCTGTCTTCCGGCTGTATCGAGGCCGACATTGCCCGCCACGCCGCCGCCACCCTGCGGACAGGCAAACCGGCGCGGATCGCCTATGGCTGCGGGTCGCCCTTCATCGACCTGCGGCTGCCCTGCGGCGGCGGGATGGACATCCTGCTGCTGCCGGGGCCGGACAAGGCCGTGCTCGGCGAGGTCTGCGCGCGCAACGCCCGCCGGATCGCCTGCACCTTGCGGATCGGCCCGGAGGACGGCACCCTATCGGTGACCGCCGGGGGCGCGACAGGGTTCGACAACGGGCATTTCGCCGTCAGGCTGGAGCCGGACCCCTTTTTCCATGTTTTCGGCAAAGGCCCCGAGGCGGGCGCATTCGCGGGGCTTGTGCAGGCGGCGGGCTATCCCAACCTGCTGTTGTCGCCCGACGAAGACACCCTTGCCGCGGCGCGCGCCCTTGGCGGGCAGACCCGGCATCTGAAATCCCCGGCCTTCCCGGAAGACCTTTCGCCCGATGCGCGCTCTGCCGTGGTGCTGTTTTTCCATGATCACGAGTGGGAGCCGCCGATCCTGCAAGGCGCGCTGCGCTCAAGGGCGTTCTATATCGGCGCTCAGGGCAGTGCGCAGAGTGCAGAGGCGCGGCGGCGTGAATTAGCGGCCCTGGGGGTGGGGGCGTCCGACATCGCGCGGGTCAGGGGGCCGATCGGGCTGATCCCGTCGGTGCGCGAGGCGCGAAAGCTGGCGGTCAGTGTGCTGGCCGAGATTCTGAATGAGGTTTGAGGGGGGTATCCCGGACGGAGAGACGAGGGCCTTAGCGTGGACGATCCGCATATTGGCCGAGCCGGGCAGCCGCCTGCCTGGGCGGGCGCTTTTCACGACAGTCCAAATTGGCGATATTTTT
>JPPB01000143.1 GCA_001483205.1 alpha proteobacterium 3107 | reverse complement strand
CAACCTGTCCCGCCCGGTCGCAAGACCGGGCCGCGCCGTCTCACCCCTCAATGGGGTGAACGGCGCGCGGCCCCTTTGCCGGGCCGGGCGCTACCATTCGGACGGGTCGCGCATCTGTTCCGGCACGGGGTGTCGCTTATCCGCGGATAAGGGCAACACCTCTGACCTATTGGCTTGGGCCGGGCGGCGCGCGGCCCCCACCCACGGCGGCCCCCGGTCAGGCGGCCTGGCTCGCCCGGGCGTCGGCCAGAATCGCGTGCAGGGTCGCGGCATCCCCGTTGGCGCGCAGCTTGGCGCAGGTATCCGCATGGCGCATGGTCCGCGACACAAGCGCCAGAGCCTTCAGGTGCTCGACCCCCGCATCCTTTGGCGCAAACAACGCAAAGACCAGATCAACCGGCTGCCGGTCCACCGAATCGAAATCGACCGGCGTTTCCAGACGCAACAGCGCACCGACAACCCCCTTCAGCCCGGCGATACGGGCGTGGGGCAACGCCACCCCATAGCCGACCCCCGTCGGGCCGAGCGTCTCGCGCTCCTGCAAGGCGTCCACCGTCTCGCGCGCGTTCAGCCCGTAAGCCGAGGCCGCGATCTCTCCCAGCTCCTGAAACAGCCGCTTCTTGCTGGTCGGATTGCCCACCACCTTGACGGCTTTGGGCGTCAGAATATTTGCAAGTTTCATGTTCTTCAGCTTCGTGGCCTGTCTGAAACCCGGCAAGGCAACGGCCTTCAGTTCTGCGGATCAACCCAGCCAAAATTCCCGTCATCCCGGCGGTAAACCACATTCACCCCGCCGTGCTTTTCGTTTCGGAACACCAGAACCGCACTGTCGGCAAGCTCCATCTGCATCACCGCCTCGCCCACCGACAGGGTGGGAATTTTCGTCTCTGTCTCGGCAATGATCATCGGTTGAAGCGTTTCCGGTTCGCGGTCTCCGGCCTCGTCCGACGCCGCAAGAATATACGAAGAGACGCCGGAAAGTTCAATGGGAGTGGTCCGCGTGTGATGGTGATCTTTCAGGCGGCGCTTGTAACGGCGAAGCTGCTTTTCCATTTTGTCGCAGCACTGATCGAACGCGGCATAGATTTCACCGGCCCGCCCCCGTGCCCGCGCATTCAGGCCGGTCGAAAGATGCACGATTGCCTCGCACACTTGTTCATGCCCGCTGCGCGAAAAGATGACCTGAGCATCGGTCGGCCTTTCGGCATATTTGTCCACGACCGCGCCGAGCCCGGCCTTCACATGGGCTTGCAGGGCCGCGCCGATGTCAATCTGTTTGCCGCTGATCTGATAGCGCATTGAACCTCCTTTTTCAGGCGTTGGAAAAATTTCCGCATATGCCGGGGTTTCCGGCGGAACGGTGTGGCGATGCCCGCCTTCGGGCACGGAATCGATGGTCATCTGTCTCTGTGCTATTTGGCGACAGAACACGGGTGGTTGTCAACTCCGACCGGCCCGCGCCGGTCACGGAATGCGGAACCCCTGCCCCAGATAGACCCGGCGAACGGTTTCATCATCAACAACATCCTCGGCGGTGCCGCTCATCAGAACCCTGCCATCGTGCAGAATATAGGCGCGGTCAACGATTTCCAGAGTTTCCCGCACGTTGTGATCCGTGATCAGCACCCCGATGCCACGCTTTTTCAGGTCAGTGACCAGCGCGCGGATTTCGCTGACCGCAATCGGATCGACCCCGGCGAACGGCTCATCCAGCAACAGATAGCGCGGGGATGCCGCCAGACAGCGCGCGATCTCTACCCGTCGCCGTTCACCCCCGGACAGCGCGGGCGCGGGTGCCCGGCGCAGATGCTCGATGGCAAATTCGGACAGAAGTTCCTCCAGCCGCTCGCGCTGTTTGTGGCGGTTTGGTTGGGAAATTTCGAGGATCGCAAGGATATTGTCCTCGACGCTCAGGCCGCGAAAGATCGACACTTCCTGCGGCAGATAGCCGATCCCGATCCGCGCCCGGCGATACATCGGCAGGCCGGTCGCCTGTCGCCCGTCGATGATCACCTCTCCGCCCTCGGGCATGATCAGCCCGGCGATGCAGTAAAAGCATGTGGTCTTGCCGGAACCGTTCGGCCCCAGAAGCGCCACCACCTCGCCCCGCGCCAGATCCATGCTGACATCCCGTATGACCGGGCGTTTCCTGTAGCTTTTCCGCAGGTGGCGGATGGCAAGACCACCGCTGCCACCGGCAACAGTCAGCGTCGGGGGGGTCGCGGTGCCCATCACTCCCCCCCGGTTTTCAGGATGGTGCGCACGCGGCCCACGATGCGCGCGGAACCACTGTTGAGGTCAATAACCATGCGGTTGGCGGTCAGGGTGCTTTGCCCGCGAATCAGGATCACATCCCCGGTCAGCACCACAACGCCGCTATCGATGGTGTAGACGGCGTTTTGCGCCTCTGCCACCTCTGCACCACTGACCAGCGCCACATCGCCCTCGGCAACCAGGCGAGAGATACGGCCGGTGCCGCCCTCTTCGGTCCGGCTGTATTCGACACGTATCTGGTTGGCAGACAGGCGCATATCGCCCTGACCGACCACCACATTGCCCGAAAAGAGCGCCGAACCGTCCGCCTGATCAAGGTTCAGCGTGTCAGAAGCGATCTCGACCGGCAGCGAACTGTCATGGGTCAGCCCGCCAAAGGGCGTCTGTGTGCTCTGCGCCGACGCGCCCCCGGCCCCCGGCAGGCACGACATCAACAGTATGATAGCGGCACGTTTCGGCACGGCCCGCCCCCTTACTTGCGCCCTTCGATTCCGGGTGTGTATATCAGCTTCACACCCCCGTTGAAAACCAGCACATAGCTCTGTTTTTCATCATCTGAGGCGTTGAGCGTCATTCCGCCTGCGTCCAGCCTGCCCAGAGGGCTTTCGGCGGTCACGGGCGTTTGCGCGCGCATCAGAACCCCGTCAAGGTCAAGAATGATCTCGCCGGTGCGGATGCTGTAGCCGGTCGAGGTTTGCGCCATCACACCGCCGGACAGGGTGGTATGGCGTCCGTTGTTGCGAAACGCTCCCTGACCGGCAGCGATTTCCACCCGCAGCCCGTCGGCGGTTTCGACCATTGCGTTGAGTGCCTCGGCCCGGATTGTCCTTTCGTCGTCAGGGTCAGGCCGCGCAACCCGTGCCGATACGGACAGCGCCGCGCCATCGGGGGTCATGCCGGTATATCTGGGGCCGGTGACGCGGGAGTCGCGCGCGAAGGCTTCGATGTCGGCCTCTGACCAGGGAATGGGCTGAAACGTCTCCATATCACGCGAAAACATGAACAGCGTCGATAACAGGCCAAGCGCGATAAGCGGCAGAGCGATTTTTGCCCGGGCCACGGTGCGCGAATAGGTATCGTCGAAACTGTTCATCTGCTCTTTAAGACCTCTGCATATTCGCCGAGCCGGGCAGCGCCTGCCTGGGCGGGCGCTTTTCGCGAAACTCCACATTGGCGACGCCCTTGCCATAAAGCCCATACGCTCCAACAGGCTGAGACGTTTAGAGCGCCTGCCGGGGGGCAGGCA
>JPPB01000142.1 GCA_001483205.1 alpha proteobacterium 3107 | reverse complement strand
CCAGTGTCAGCTTGCGAAACACGCTCTGATCGGCGCGATTCTGCACCCGCATTCCCAGCCACATCCCGCACAATGCCGGGGCCAGCAACGCCAGAGAAATCGGCACTGTCGCCCCGGAAACGATCCCGGTCCGCATATGCGCGCCCAAAAGCGCCACCGCGCCCAGACCATAGATCACCCCCTGCGCCCTGACCTGATCCTGTTTCGGCGTGTTCATCGCGGTCAGATAAGCCACCGTCGGCGGCCCCCACACCCCCGACATACCGCCCACCACCCCGGCAATGGCGGCGGCAAGCACCTCTGCGGGCGCGCGCCTGCCCTCGGGCACACGAAACCGGGGCCGCACCAGCAGCAAAAGCGCGAAAACCGTGACCGCGCCACCGATGGTCAGGAACAGCAGGCGTTCGGGCAGAGCCGCGACCAGTTGCGCGCCGACCAGCAGAAACACAAACCCCACCGACAGGAAGATGCGGAACCGGCAGATCGTCCGCCACGCCGCCCGCCACCCCTCGCGCAGCGCTTGGGCACCGTTTGTCAACAGCGTCGGCAGGATCAGAACCGCCAGAGCGGTCTCGATCGGCAGAAACATCCCCAGCCCCGAGAACATCAGCATCGGCAGGCCGAAACCGACCAGCCCCTTCACGAAACCGGCAAATGCGGCCACCGCCGCCGCCAGCGCCAGAATGTCCGCCTCGGGCCAGACCACAGGCTATCCTGTCCTTACCATCCCGGCACAAGCGCGGGCCGGGAAATTTTCGTTCAACACCCGCATCAAAAGCGTGTTTTTGTTGCGCTGCAACTGCAAAATCCCTATCAAGCATTGAACCAGACAAGAAGGCCCCGAAAATGCCCCGCGACGGACATGACCCGATGACCGAACCCCCTGTGCTGCCCGATCTTCTCGCCCATACAGAACGGGCGGTTGCTGCCGTCCGGGGCCTTGTGGACAAGGCGAAATCCAACCTGCTGAACATGGTTGCAGACGGCGGGAAAATCTCTGCCGCGCGTCTCGACCGGCATCAGCATTCCGCCCACGCGCTGGCTTGGCTGGCCACATATGCCGAATCGCTTGCGCAGATGCAGCATTGGGCGGCGCGGCTGAAGGCCGACGGCACATTCGGCGAAATGGAGCAGTTGCTCTGCCAGCTCGCCTTCGGGGAATATCTGAACCAGATCATCGGCGGTCTTCCGATGAGCCAGGGCGAGATGGCGCGCCCCGGTGACATGGGGCTGGCAGAGGCCGACATCGCCGCCCTGCGCGCCGCCGCCGGGCCGCTTACCGGGCATGGCAATACCGATGTGGCCCGCCTGCGCCTTGCCGCGCTGATGCAGGACAATCACGGGCACGCGACCTTTGGCGCAACCGGGCTTGATGATGAGCTCGAGATGATCCGCGCGCAGTTTCGCCGTTTCACCGACAGCCGCATCGCGCCCCATGCCCATGACTGGCACCTGAAGGATGATCTGATCCCGATGGAGATCATCGGTGAGTTGGCCGAAATGGGGGTTTTCGGGCTGACAATCCCCGAAACATTCGGCGGCCTCGGCCTGTCAAAGGCCTCAATGGTGGTGGTCTCGGAAGAGTTGAGCCGGGGCTATATTGGCGTCGGCTCGCTCGGCACCCGGTCGGAAATCGCCGCAGAACTGATCCTGTGCGGCGGCACCGAGGAACAGAAGGCCCGATGGCTGCCCGGCATCGCGGGCGGGGACATCCTGCCGACCGCCGTTTTCACCGAACCCGATACCGGGTCCGATCTGGGCAGCCTGCGCACCCGCGCCGTCCGGGCGGGCGATGGCTATGCGATCACCGGCAACAAGACCTGGATCACCCATGCGGCGCGCGCCCATGTGATGACGGTTCTGGCCCGCACTGACCCGGACAGCACCGATTATCGCGGCCTGTCGATGTTTCTGGCGGAAAAAACGCCGGGAACGGACGCGGACCCGTTTCCCGATGACGGCCTGAGCGGGGGCGAGATCGGGGTGCTGGGGTATCGCGGCATGAAGGAATATGAGCTGGGCTTTGACGGTTTCCGGGTTGGCGGCGATGCCCTTCTCGGCGGGGTCGGGGGCCAGGGCTTCAAGCAGCTTATGCGCACGTTCGAGAGCGCCCGCATCCAGACCGCCGCCCG
The DNA here is from genome assembly GCA_001483205.1 of alpha proteobacterium 3107. Lineage (GTDB taxonomy): Bacteria > Pseudomonadota > Alphaproteobacteria > Rhodobacterales > Rhodobacteraceae > 3107. Next base: position 1,405 of record JPPB01000142.1, on the reverse strand, counting down.
CGCCGTCGGGGTTGCCCAGAACGCGCTGGAGATTGCCCTGCAATACGCGCTTGACCGCAAGCAGTTCGGCAGGGCGCTGATCGGCTTTCCCCGGGTCGCCGGGAAACTGGCGATGATGGCGGTCGAGATTATGGTGGCGCGGCAACTGACCTGTCACGCCGCCCGGCGGAAGGATGACGGCGAGCGCTGTGACCTTGAGGCCGGGATGGCGAAACTTCTGGCCGCCCGCGTCGCCTGGGCCGCTGCGGACAACGGGGTGCAGATTCACGGTGGCAACGGGTTCGCGCAGGAATATCCGATCAGCCGCATCCTGTGCGATGCGCGGATTCTGAATATTTTCGAGGGCGCGGCGGAGATTCAGGCCCAGGTGATTGCCCGCCGGGTGCTGTCCGGCTGAGGCAGGCGGGGGGCGGGGCGATTGGCCGCCGATACGCCAATATGTCAGAGGTCATTTCACAGTGCTCAGCCTTATTCAAAGGTCTTTTACTTCTTCTTGCCTTCCAGCGCCTCGATCCGGGCTGCCAGCGCCTTGTTCTCTTCCCGCGCTTTCATGGCCATGGCGCGCACCGCGTCCAGTTCCTCGCGGGTGGCGAGATTGCGCGCCGCCAGCCAGCGGTCAAGCCAGCTTTTCATCGCCGTTTCCGCCTCTTCCCGCGCGCCCTGCGCAACCCCCATTGCATTGGTCACAAGCTGCGACACATCTTCCAAAACCCTGTTCCGACTCTGCATCCTGGCCTCCGATCCTGAACTCCAAACCGGATCATAGGCGGCGCGGGGCCAATTCACAAGGCTGACCCCTGCATAATGGCTGAACCGGGCAGCCGCCTGCCTGGGCGGGCGCTTTTCGAGATGGTTTATATTGGCGATGGTCTCACCATAAAGCCCATACACTCCAATATGTTGAAGCGTTTATAAGCGCCTGCCGGGGGGCAGGCAGGCGCTGCCCGGCGTTCCGCCGGGCGGATGGTTTGGCGGCCTATATGCTATTATGCAGAGGTCTTCAAGGTTGACTTCCCCCCGGCCCCGGCGCAGGTAGCTCCCATGACCGCGTTCATCCCCTTTCCCGACATCGGGCCGGAAATCTTCTCGGTCGAGATCGGCGGCCTCACCTTCGCGCTGCGCTGGTATGCGATGGCCTATATCGCGGGCATCCTGATCGGCTGGCGCATCGCGCTCGGGGCGGTGCAGAGGCCCGGCCTGTGGCGCAATACCATCCCGCCCGCCGACAGCGCACAGATCGAAGCGCTTCTGACCATGGTGATCCTCGGTGTGGTGCTGGGCGGGCGGCTTGGGTTCGTCCTGTTCTACCAACCGGCTCATTACCTGCAAAACCCCCTCGACATTCTGAAAATCTGGGAAGGCGGCATGTCCTTTCACGGCGGGATGCTCGGGGTTGTGGTTGCGG
>JPPB01000141.1 GCA_001483205.1 alpha proteobacterium 3107 | reverse complement strand
CAGGCTATATTCCAAATTGGCGATGGTCTTGCCATAAAGTCCATACGCCCCAACAGGCTGAAGCGTTTTGAGCACCTGCCGGGGAGTGAGCCCCCCCGTGCGGGCCGGGCGCTGCCCTTCAGACTTCTCACGCACCTGTTCCGGAGTAAAGATACTCCCGTGTCAGCGGCACCGCGTCTTTCCTGCGCGCAAGCTGGAACTGGAACACGGCGTTCCGGTTCTCGCGAAACGACATCTCTGCCCCGATCAGATAGAGCCGCCACATCCGGCAAAACCGCTCATCATAAATCTCGCGCGCCTTGTCGATATTGGCCATGAACCGTTCCCGCCAGATTTTCAGCGTTTCGGCGTAATGCAGCCGCCAGACTTCCACATCAACCGTCCACAACCGTTCCTTCTCTATCGCCTGCAACGCCTCGGACATGGCGGGCAAATGGCCGCCGGGAAAGATGTAACGGGTGGTCCAGGTGCTGACATGAGAGGGCGGCGCGCACCGGCCGATGGTATGGATAAGCGCCACACCGTCCCCGGTCAGCATCTCGCGCACATGGCGGAAATACTCGCGGTAATGGGGCGCGCCCACATGCTCGAACATGCCGACCGAAACGATGCGGTCGAATGTCTCGCCCACCTTGCGATAGTCCTGAAGCCGAATGTCGATCCGGTCTTCAAGACCAGCCTCACGCACCCGCTCATTCGCAACCTTGTGCTGTTCTTCCGATAGGGTCACGCCGACAACGCGCACCCCGTGATCGCGCGCCAGTGTCAGCGCCATGCCCCCCCAGCCGCAGCCGATGTCGAGCACCCGCATGTCCGGCCCAAGGCACAGCTTGCGGGCAATGTGATCCTTCTTGGCACTCTGGGCCTCTTCCAGGCTCAGCCCCGGATCGCGGAAATAGGCGCAGGAATATTGCTTATCCGCATCAAGAAACAGGTCATAGAGCGCGCCGGACAAGTCATAGTGATGGGCAACGTTCCGCCGTGCCCGGCCAACGGGGTTGATCTGCCTGAGCCACCCTGACAGCCAGACGAAATATTGCTGAAGCCCGTATCCGTTCGGATTGCGCATGTTGCGCGCGCCGATCCTGAGCAGGCCGTAAAGATCATCATTCCCGATGGTCAGCGTGCCGTCCATATAGGCTTCGCCAATGGCGATATGCGGGCTGATCACGAATTTGCGAAACAGCGCGGGGTCGGAAATCTTGACCTCCACCGGCGTGCCTGAACCGTCGCCAAAGGTTTCGGACCTGCCGTCGGGCAGGGTGATTTTCAGCGTGCCGTCCTTCAGGATATTGCGCAGCATCCGCAGAAAGATGGTCGTCCACATCGCGCTTTCCTCCTTTGCCGGATACATGAGGCCCCATGGCCCCAGCATCTCTTATGGGTGGGTTTTGGCCGAAATCAGGCAATCTTGTCCAGATCAAATCACGATTCCGGTGCAACTGCACGGGCCACACGGGGGCGCGCAGGCAGGACAGGCAAATCGCCCACAAGCCGCGCCTAGGCAAAGTCGGTTCTTGACTTCCCCGCGTCCGCGCGTTGTATCGGCGCGAAGACCCGAACCCCGGACAAGGACACATGATGCACCCCTTTCGCAGCCACACCTGCGCCGATCTGAACCTGTCCCATGCGGGCCACAGCGTCCGCCTGTCGGGATGGGTCCACCGGGTGCGCGACCACGGCGGCATCCTGTTCATCGACCTGCGCGACCATTACGGCGTGACCCAGGTTCTGGCCGACCCGGACAGCCCGGCCTTTGCCGATGTCGAAAAGGTGCGCTCTGAATGGTGCATCCGCATTGACGGCGAGGTGAAGGCGCGCGAGGCGCATCTGGTCAACCCGAAGCTCCCCACCGGCGCGATAGAGGTCTTCATCCGGGAACTGGAGGTTCTGGGCGCGGCGGGCGAATTGCCGCTTCTGGTCTTTGGCGATCAGGAATATCCCGAGGAAACCCGCCTGCGCTATCGCTATCTCGACCTGCGCCGGGAAAAGCTGCAACGCAATATGGCCCTGCGCTCTGATGTGGTGGCCTCGATGCGCCGCCGGATGTGGGACCGGGGCTTTCGCGAATACCAGACGCCGATCATCACGGCCTCCAGCCCCGAGGGTGCGCGCGATTTTCTGGTGCCGAGCCGTCTGCATCCGGGCCGGTTCTATGCGCTTCCGCAGGCCCCGCAGCAGTTCAAGCAACTGATCATGGTGGCGGGATTTGACCGGTATTTCCAGATTGCGCCCTGTTTTCGCGACGAAGACCCGCGCTCGGACCGTGCGCCGACGGATTTCTATCAGCTCGACATGGAAATGAGCTTTGTCGGGCAACAGGATGTGTTTGACATGATCGGGCCGGTGATCCGGGGGGTGTTTGAGGAGTTCGGCAACGGGCGCAGGGTTGATGCGGACTGGCCGCAAATCCCGTTCCGCGACGCGATGCTGAAATACGGCACTGACAAGCCCGACCTGCGCAATCCGATCGAGATGCAGGATGTGTCCGGGCATTTTCGCGGCGGCGGGTTCGCGATCTTTGCCCGGCTGCTGGAGCAGGACGGGACCGAAATACGGGCGATCCCCGCGCCGGGCGGCGGGTCGCGCAAGTTCTGCGACCGGATGAATGCCTTTGCCCAGAAAGAGGGGCTGCCGGGGATGGGGTATATTTTCTGGCGTGAAGGCGCGGATGGCGCGGACCGGGCGGAAGCCGCCGGGCCGCTGGCCAAAAATATCGGGCCGGAGCGGACAGAGGCGATTCGCCGCCAACTTGGCCTTGGCGCAGGCGATGCGGCGTTCTTTCTCGGCGGCAGGGCGGCGGATTTCGGGGCGGTGGCAGGCCGGGCGCGCGATGTGATCGGTGCAGAATTGGGCCTGACCGACACAGACCGTTTCGCCTTTGCCTGGATCGTCGATTTCCCGATGTATGAGGCCGATGCAGAGACCGGCAGGGTCGATTTCAGCCACAACCCGTTTTCCATGCCGCAGGGGGGGCTTGAGGCGCTTTCGGGTGATCCGCTCAAGGTTCTGGGCCATCAATATGACCTGTGCTGCAATGGGTTCGAGATTCTGTCAGGGGCGATTCGCAATCACAGGCCGGAGATCATGTTCAGGGCGTTCGGGTTGGCGGGATATGACGCCGACGAGGTGCGCGGGCGATTCGGTGGCCTGCTGGGGGCCATGTATCATGGCGCGCCGCCCCATGGCGGATGTGCGGCGGGCATCGACCGGATCGTGATGCTGCTGGCCGATGAGGCCAATATTCGCGAGGTGATCATGTTTCCGATGAACCAGCGGGCTGAGGATGCGATGATGGGTGCCCCGTCCGTGCCTGCGAATGAACAGTTGCGCGAGCTGGGCCTGCGGGTGATTGAGCCGTAGGGTGGCTCCCGCTGCGCCCGTGGTGTCGTCGCCGCCCCAGCCCTTGAAGCCAGCCCCCCGTCTGCCCATCTGTCTGTTACCCCGAAGGTCCGAAAACGGGTGCGCCGCCTGGCGGGTGCCCATTAAAGGACGCTTAAAAGAGGAGAAGACCGATGAACATGGAACGGTTCACGGA
>JPPB01000140.1 GCA_001483205.1 alpha proteobacterium 3107 | reverse complement strand
GACAGCGCGCCTGAACCATGCGGCAGTCTGGGGCATCCGGGAGCTTTACGCGCTTGACCCGCGCCATGCCCGGCAGATTTGGCGCTCGGTCGAGGGCGAGCGGTTCGTGCGCGCGCTGCACGGCATGGACATCCCATTGCCCGAAACCCGGCGCAGCGGCTATGGCAACTCAAAGGTTCTCGCGCCACAAGACCGCACCCCCGAGGCGGCACGACGGGTCGGGCGGCGGCTGGTGGAGAAGGCTGTCGGGCGCCTGCGCAGGGATGGCTGGTGCGCGCGGCATTTTTCGCTTTTCCTGCGGTTTTCAGGCCATCGGGGCTGGAGGGCCAAGCGAACATGTAGCGCCAGTCAGGACACGCGGCTGTTTCTTTCAATCTTTGAGGGGCTATGGGCGGCGGGGATAGCCGATGCGTCCGGCGATGTGGTGCTGGTCGGGGTGCATCTGAGCAACCTTATCGCCTTGTCAGAGCGCTCGGGCGATTTGTTCCTGCACCAGGCACCGGGGCGCAAGGACCACGATGAGCGGCTCGCAGAGGCCATTGACAACCTCAATCAGAGGTATGGCCGCCGCGTCGTGACCTTCGGCACTCACGACAGACACGATGGTTTTCCTGAACAGGGGTAATCCATCACGTCAGCACACCACCTATGGCGTAAATTCAGTCAAACCCAACATGCTCTCTAATCAGAATCGAAGTCGCTAATATCTATCGCCTCTGGCGTGCAGCGGGCGAGGAAAAGCCCAATGATGGTTGCGCCCGACACCGCACTTTTGATTTCCATCTCCATTGCTCGGAAATGGCATCCGGTTGTCAGTACATCGTCGCAAATCACTATGTTGCTTTGGATTCCTTCCAGCAAATTCTGCTGAACAGCATAGAGTTGCGCAAGCTCTTCTGGCTTTAGTCGCATATTGGTATCGTGTGCCGCCGTGGTGCTCTTCATTTGCACTACCAGTTCGCGAATGTCTAAACGGTAGCCTTTTGACTGGAAAACTTTTTCGCTGACCATATTGAGCATGGTCATCATTCTATCATCAAACATGGGGTCGTTCCGCGCCTTCGATGGGGGAACAGGAACGAACGTGTATTCTCTGAGGTCGGCGTTCCCAAAGGCTTTGAACAACGATTGCGCTGCCATTTGTATGCTGCGTCTTTTGTATTTCCACTCTGGCTGTCCCTTCCGATCCATTGGCTTTTTGAAATTGAAGATAAGTTGGTTGGTTTTGCTATGAGCAAAGCCCATTTTGGCTGTATATTCTCCGAGGAAAACACACTTGTCATTTGCCCGGAGGTAACAGTGATCCTCGCGTGTCAGATCGTCAATTTCAGTGAACCGGTCAGGAAATGAGGTGGCGTCTGATGTCATTGTATTCTTTCACGCGAATTGCCCCGCGCTCTGCAAATTTGTGGGGCCATGACAGCTTGGGATTTTGAAAGCAGCTCTCCAAGATGAAGAGTTTGCGCCCTTGTTTCAAAGCAGCGCGGGCCTGGATCAATGTCCCGGATGTCTCGCCAGCTTCTACAATGATGGTGGCATCTGTCAGTGCGGACATGGTGATGTTCCGGGCCGGAAAGAAATGCCGGTTCGTGACTGGATTTGCTGCGCGTTCATAGCGCTTCACCGGCACCTGGCTGATTAGAAGGTGCTTGCTGGCGATTTGAGCCTGAAGCTCCGCGTTCTCTTTCGGATAACTGCGGCCGAGGGGAGTGCCGAGAACCGCAATCGTTCGCCCGCCCTCATCAAGAGTTGTCTGATGTGCAACTGCATCGACGCCATTGGCCAATCCCGAGACAATGGTGAAGTCATCTGCCAGAAGTTTCCGTACAAGACGCCGTGTGCGGCGAATACCTTCGTCAGATGGATTTCGGGTGCCTACGACCGCTACCAAACGCGGCGAGTTCACCAGCTCCGACCAGCCCTGATAGTATAGCAGTTCAACGGGGTGTTCAGCATCTCGTAAGCGCATGGGATATTCACCTGCCCCGTTCACCCGCACACCGTAGTTACGCACGCCAGCCATTTTGAGCTGACTGTGGACGATATTGGCGTTTTTGACGGATTCCTCACGGGCCACGAAGTCCGAGGGCAGTTTGCCCGGTTCCTTTGCAAACCTCGCCGCTATCTTCTCGAAACTCGCGCCGTTTTCCTCCCACAGCGTTTCATATGCTCCAAGTTCGACAAACGGAGACACGGCACGGCTGGTAAAATCCAGGTCTGCAAAATCTATTTGTGTCACGATGCTCCTCCCTTGTCTGAAAACCTAGGGTATACATTTGAACAACTTGATCAACGGTTTTTGGTTTGGCTTTGTGGGCCTGTAGCGTTTTGATGCTACCCCAAACTCTCATTTATGCGGTCAAAGCTTCGAAGGCCAAAGGGTTTTTCCAGATTTGGGGTGGGTGAATCTCACTGCAAAAGATTTTCTACATTTGCGCCAGGCTACCTTTTGCCCAAGATCAAATGCAACGACTTCTGGTTTTTGAGGCGCAACGTGTCGTTGGGTTTGATGGCATGAAATTTGGGGAATTATATACTTGCCGGACGCTTGAATCTCGCCTAGACCTTCCCAAAATCGGGAGGCCTCGTCAATGGGCAAGAATCAGCATAGGCTAACCGGCGCAGCACGGCTAGGAAGTGCAGCACCGAACCGAACTGGGCCAATCAGACAATCTGGACGGGTGACAACCTTCCGATCATGCGCGGCATGAACTCGTGCTGTGCAGTTCGTGCAACCGGATCAAAGGCAATCGCGGCATGGATTACCTGATCGCGAAACTCGCCGCCTAGGGCTGTGCGCAGTCGCCTTCCGCAATATCAAGTGCGGTCGTCAAGACCTTGCGGGGATTGACACGCCAGCAGTTACGCTTATGGTCCTCTGACGAGCCGGGGGCGGAAGTGCTACCTTACCGCCCCCTAATGAAAACCCGGAAGGCATCCGGGACCGTTGTGCGTTCGAACATTGCAATCCTAGCGATTCCTGCGCCACCGTCAAGGGTGTCTTCCGAGAAAACGGAAAAGGAACGGCGTCATGGACGTCAAGGAAAAACTAGTGCAGTTATCGGGAGTTGCACTTGTGGCTCGGACAAAAAGTAAAAAGAACAGTGTGCGCCATCGCAAGAATGTCGCACCAGACATGCCATTGCGGCGGCCTGAATCGGAAGCTCGCGTGACAAATGAAGCTGGGGGCTCAGGTGCTCACTGACCAGGCGGTATTGCAACCGGAGACGGCGGTAAAGGCACAAGGCCGTTCACTGCGGCAGCTTGAAGGAATCTACCCACTTTACATGTTGCCAACCGATCCGCTCGCGGAAGACGTTCTGATTCCGGGATTTCAGGAAGCGAGCAAGGTTGCCTGTATGGTCGGATTCTTTTCAAGCGAGGTTTTGGCATCCCTTGCCCCCGGATTGGCGACCTATATCGCTGGTTCGCAAAACAGCTTCCGCCTTATCATAAGCCCCCTTCTGCGCGCAGAGGATCAGGCTGCAATCGAGGACGGACTGAAATCGGCGGAAGAGGTCGTGGACAGATTTTTTGAAGAACAGACTGTCACAGAAAACCTGCTTCAGCGGCATACGCTGAAATGCCTGTCATGGTTGCTACGAGAGGGACGTATCGAAATCAAAATCGCCTTGATGAAGGGTGCACTCTTTCACCCAAAGGTCTGGTTGTTTGAAAAGCATGAGGATGTCGTTGCGGCGCACGGATCAAGCAATGTGACCTATGCGGGGATCAAAAAGAACATTGAACAGATAGCCGTGTCTCGGTCGTGGCAAGATCCGAACCAGCGCTATATCACCGACAAGCTACGTTACGAATTTGATCGCCTATGGCAAAACAAGGACGAAAATTGTCTTGTCCTCCCGCTCCCGGAGGCCGTCCGGCAACGCCTGCTACGCACTTACAGCTCCGAGGCACCACCATCAGAAGACGAGCTTCTGGCACTCTACGGGAAGGCTTCGGGTCTTGCGGAAGAGCCTGAGCTATACAAAGCCGAACCTCCTTCAATCCCCAGCAAGGGCTTCACGATACCGGACTGGCTGGAATACGATGACGGCCCGTTTGAGCATCAAGGCAAAGCTGTTGCCGCCTGGTGCGACGCCGGTTACCGTGGTGTGTTGGAAATGGCAACCGGGTCGGGCAAAACGATTACTTCAATGATCGCGGCACATCAGCTTTACGAAGGTCACAAATCGCTCCTGATCGTCGTCGCTGCGCCCTACGTGCCGCTGATCGAACAATGGTGCGATGAAATCGTCCCCTTCGGGATCAAGCCCGTCAATCTGACAATGGCCGGTGGCGTTTCCAGGCGCGCAAGCGAGCTTCAGAAGATAAAGCGGCAGCTTCGCATTGGCCTGTCGGATGTCGAAGCGGTGGTCGTCAGCCACGATACACTGTGTACGCCGCAGTTTCTTGATGCGGTGAAGTCGTTCGATTGCGCGCGACTCCTGATCGCGGATGAGGCGCACAATCTCGGCCGTCGCTCCTTCATCAATAATCCACCGGAGTTTTTTGAGCACCGTCTCGGTCTGTCGGCCACACCGATACGTCAATATGATGAGGAAGGAACGGAAGCGCTTTTTGGCTTCTTCGGACCCGTGGTATTCCGGTTTACACTCGCAGAGGCGATTGGCCGGTGCCTGGTCGAATATGACTACTATGTCCATCCCGTCTATCTCACTGAAAACGAGATGGGCGAGTGGTTCGACCTCACCGGTAAGATCAAACAGAACGCCTGGCGCGGTGAGGACGACAAGCCGGATGACTATCTGGCAAAGCTGCGGCGCGACCGCCGCGCATTGCTGGAAACGGCCTCAGGCAAGATTGCAAAGCTCAGAGAGCTTCTGGATAAGGAGGATGCGGGCAAGCTGCGGCACACGCTGGTTTATACGTCGGACAAGGGGCCAGCCCAGCTTGATAACGTGAACCGTTTGCTCCGCGACAAGAATATACTGTTTCACCAGCTTACAGCCCAAGAGACCGCCAACCGAGACCGGACGAAACGGATCATTCGGTCATTCCAGGATGGAGAGATACAGGTTTTGACCGCGAAACGTGTGCTCGATGAAGGGGTGAACATCCCACAGATATGCAAAGCGTTTATCCTCGCGAGCACCACTGTGGAACGGCAATGGGTGCAACGGCGCGGACGCCTGCTGCGCACCTGTAACGTGATCGGAAAGACCCATAGCGTCATTCACGACTTGTTGGCCCTGCCACCGGAGATGGATGAAAGACTCGACCCGGATGCACGTGCGCTGGTGCGCGCGGAACTGCGCCGCGCACAGGAATTTGCACGGCTCGCAAGAAATGCGGGCCGACCGGACGGGCCGTTGGAAATGATTGATAAAATGGTTGACGCCGTGTATCTGTGAAGCTGGGGGAAAAGACATGCCATTGAACGACAAGAAGACCATCTCGATCATCCTTGAGCAATGCGAGGGGATAGAAGAGAGGTGCGACGGCTACAGGAAAGAGCTTATCGAGGTGATCTCAGAGATTCTTCAGTACGAGCGGGGCCACCGCGTTTCGGCGACGAATATTCAGAAAAAGATTAACGACAAGTGCAACGCTGCCGCACGATTCCTTTCAGCACAACGTAGCCTTGATGCGGGGACAGAGGAGCCGGACTCATGAAGCTGCTCCGCGTTGAATTTCAGAATTTCCGTATGCTCCGCGAATTGGAGCTTAATTTCTCCAGCGAGCCAGATAAAAAGCTGACGGTTGTTCGGGCGGCTAACGAGTCGGGCAAAACGACCATCCTTCATGGATTGCAATGGGCGCTCTACGGAGACGCCGCCTTGCCAGGTAAGGGCGAGGGCTTTCGCCTGCATCCCATTGATTGGGATACCAGCGAAAGAAAGCGCGTTCCGATTACCGCCACCGTCGAGTTTGAACTGACAAAATATCGGCGCGCGTCGGGCGATGTGCGCGAGACGCGCAAGCGATACCGCCTCGTGCGCTCAGTGTTCGAGGATGTGGATAGCCACGTGCGGCGGGCGGCCTCCACTGTCAAGCTGTTTGCGCTGAACGAAACCGGCACAGCTCCTATCGACGCCCCTGAGGCAATGATCAACGATGAGCTACCGCCGGACCTGCGGGATGTGTTCTTCACTGATGGTGACCGTGCGCTCAGCTTCATTGAGGCGGATGTCGCCCTGTCCACCAAACGTGAGCGGGTGCAACGGGCCATACGCTCCCTGCTTGGGCTCGGTGTGATAGAAGACGCGATCAAGCATGTTCGCAAATCAGCGGCGGAAGTGAACAAGAAGGCGAGACAGATTGGCGGTGACAGCGAGTTGAGTCGGGTCGCGGCGCGACTGGAATCGATAGAAAACGACCTGGAGAAGTGGGAAACCGATTTAGAAGACGCAAAGCAGCAATTTAGGGCCTTCGATGAAAGGGTCGATAAGATTGACCGTGAGATTGCGGCGGCACTCCAGAAGGGTGACAAGGAGAAGCTGCAAAGGGATCTCGATCAGGCAAAGCACGAAATCAAGCAACTTGACGATCAGCTCGCATCGGCAAGCAAGGAACATTCGGCGCTGTTCCGTAGCCGTTCCATTGCGACGGACCTGCTTGCACCCCTGTTTGGCCGCGCTTTCGAGAAACTCGATGAGCTGCACAATCAGGGCAAAATTCCGAGCACGACAATCCCGGTCTTGCAGGATCGGCTCTCTGCGGAAGTCTGCATATGCGGCGAGACACTCAAACCCGGTAATACGGGTGGCGAGAAGCGTCGCACCCATATACAGAAGCTCATCGACGAAAGCCAGCGAGCCGATGAAATCCAGAAGATCATTACGGATCTCTATTTCGGGGCCAAGCCGCTACAGGCTGCCGGAGACTCTGGTTCACAAGCCTGGCTTGAGAAATACAAGACAGTCGCCAAACGACGCGATGGCCTAAAGGATTTGCGCGACGAAGCGGGCCGGAAGCGCCGCGCGCTGGAGATGCAGCTTGATGAACTGCCCGACACCGACATAAAGGGCTTGCGGGATACTCGTCGCCAATTCAAGGATCAGCGCGACCGTCAACTCTCCAAGCAATCTTCGATAGAGACTCAACTCGATGGACTGAGGCGCGAGCGCAAAGAATACGAAGGTCACCGTGACCGTCTGCTGCGCGAACAGAAGAAGGGCGCGCGCATCCTGGCTGAGCTTGATGTCACTCAGGATGTCATGAACGTGCTGAACAGAGCGTATGAGCGCATTACGAACGAGGAATTGCAAAAAGTCAGCGAGCTAATGAACAGCATATTTCTCGAAATGATTGGTGCGGACCCGGAACAGGGTGCCATCATTCAACGCGCCGAAATCAGCCAAAAATTCGACATCATCGTCTACGGCCCGAACGACAGGACGCTGAACCCTGATCGTGACCTGAACGGAGCCTCGCGCCGCGCTCTTACCCTTGCCTTTATTCTGGCGCTGACAAAGGTCAGCGAGGTCGAAGCCCCAAACGTCATTGATACGCCGCTCGGGATGACCAGCGGGTATGTCAAGCGCTCAATACTGCGCACGGCAGTGCGCGAAAGCTCGCAACTTGTGCTGTTCCTGACGCATGACGAGATCGCCGGGTGTGAGGAAATCATCGGCGATGCCGCGGGCATCGTTTTCACCCTTACGAACCCGGCGCACTACCCGAAAATGCTCGTCAATGATCCCGGCGTTGTGGAACGAAAGGCTCTCCGCTGTGAATGCGACCACCGCAGCGAATGTCAGCTCTGCCAGCGCCGCACGGATGTATCGGTCGAGCTGGAAATAGCGTCATAGGAGACGACGATGGCGGACAGATACTTCAACCCCTTCCAGGCTATCGATATTAACGTGCCCGTCGAGTTTCACGAGGAGGCATTCACCCATTACTGCCAGCGAAGCGCCAACGCGGACATCGACAAAAGCCCGTTTCCGCGTATGGTTGATCTCTGGTTTCTCTCAGTCTGCGTCGCCGCGCGGCTGGGCTTGGAACCAGCCGACATGACCAAGTATGAGACGCGAAAGATCATCGACGGCTCAATCTTCAGCAGCGACCCGTGGCGGGTCCATACCCTCATGCTAATCGCGATTGGCAGGACTGGTGACGTGCAAATCGTCTCCGAACCCAGAAAGATGATGGCACTGGCCAGTGGCCTAGCCGTGGCAGGGCTGCCAAAGGTCACTGAAATGCTCAAGGACGGCGATGATGACCCGATCTGGAATGTGTCTTTTGCGCTTTCGGAGATAATTTAGTTTAGGCGTTGTTTTCATTTAAGCAAGCCACGTCATTGCGCAAGCGAGGTCCAAGAAGGTCCTGAAGAATAAGGAACCCCGATTTTGGATAAGGTGTATCCGTCCGGTGTGGGTGCTCTGACGCGGGGATAGTGTTCCTGATAATGTCCACTATCGATAGTGGGCATCCTGGAGCATTGCATGGCGGGCAAGAAGGGTCATAAGAAGCGGTTCTGGTCGGATGATGAGAAGCGTTTGATTTGTGCGCAGGCGCGTGTGTCCGGTGTTTCGGTCGCCTGGGTTGCGCGTCGTTACGCGATGAACGCGAACCTGGTTCACACATGGCTTCGCGATCCTCGTTTTTCGGCTGATGAAGCTGAAGGCCCGGGTGTTGAGGAAGGTATCGGCTTTTTGCCGGTTGAGCTTGCAGAAGCGGTGCCGTCGCCTGCCGCGTGCCCTGCTTCCGTTTTACCGCCCGCTTTGGACGCTCCGCTTTGGGCCCAGCGTGTTGACCTGACCCTGTCGGACGGACGGCGGATACTGGTTGAAGGGCGGACAGCCTTGTCGGCGGTTGTTGCTCTGGTCGAAGGGTTGATGCGATGATCCCTGTTCCGTCGAACACGCGGGTCTGGCCAGCCGCCGGGGTGACGGATATGCGGCGTGGGTTCAACACGCTTGCGGCGCAGGCTGAGCATGTTCTTGCGGAAGACCCGTATTCCGGCCACCTGTTTGTGTTCCGTGGCCGCCGGGGCGATCCGGTATGGATTTACCGATGCCGGACGCCCTCAAATCTCTGCCGGAAGACCCCACTGAGCTTCGCGCTGTCAGCGCGCTTTTGATGGCCGAGGTTCAGTCTCTGATGTATCAAAACGAGAAACTGAAGGCCGGGTTGGCCGGGCATCGCAAGGCGCGGTTTGGGTCCAAATCCGAGAGCCTGGCTCAACTGGCCTTCGACTTGCAGGATGACGCGGAGATCGGGGCCGCCGCCGAGGCGCATCACACTGAACAACACACCGGCGATGATGAAGAGGATGGCTCATCCAAACCGCCGCGCCCCAAGCGCAAACACAGCCGCACCCCGCTGCCCGATCATCCGGATCGGCAGGACGCGGTGCTGTCGCCTGCTGAGGACTGCGCAGAGTGCGGTGGCGCTCTTCGTCAGATCGGCGAGGATGTCACCGAGGAACTGGAATATATCCCCGGTCGCTTTGTCGTGCGCCGGATCGTCCGCCCGCGCATGGCCTGTAGCTATTGCGAGGCTTTCGTCCAAGTGCCACTGCCCTCGCGCCCCATCGAACGTGGTCGCCCCGGCCCGGGGCTTCTCGCCCCATGTGCTTACGGCCAAATATTGCGATCACCTGCCGCTATATCGTCAGTCAGAGATCTATGCCCGCGAGAAGGTCGATCTGCACCGATCAACGCTGACCGATTGGGTGGGCCGCACCACGGCCCTGCTTGAACCCCTGGCCGATCATATCGGCAAGCTGGTCAGGGCAGGCCCCGCGCTGTTTGCCGATGACACGCCGGTCAAGCTGCAAACCAGGCTCAAACCCGGAAAAGCCCAAACCGCGAGGTTGTGGAGCTATGTGCGGGGCGGCACCGCCCTCTGCGTGGTATCAGTTCAGCACAGACCGCAAGGGCGCGCATCCGGTCAATCACCTCTCCGGCTATACCGGTGCCATACATGCCGACGGCTTTGCGGGTTTCGGGCGGGCTGTTCGGTGACGACAAAGCCGAGGAACAGGCCTGCATGGTGCATGTGCGCCGCAAGGTCGTCCAGGCGTTCGGGCGCACCGGCGCGGCCATCGCCAGAGAGGCCATCAAGCGCATTGCCAAACTTTATGCCGTGGAAAAGGAAGCACGAGGCAAATCCCCTGAACAGCGCATCGCCTTGCGGCAGAAAAAGGCCAAACCCGTCTTCGATGAGCCGGAAGTGTGGCGACTGGCCTGCCTGCCAAGGCTCTCAGGCAAGACCAGGCTGGCAGGGGCCATGCGCTACGCGCTCAACCGAATGCCCAAGGCCCGCGCTTATCTCAGCGACGGGCGGCTGGAACTCGACAACAACATATGTGCGCTCAATCCGTCCTATCGCGCTCGGCCGCAAAAACTACCTGTTCATGGGGTCCGCCAGCGGGGGCAAAGCTGCCGCAATCGCCTATACCCTCATTGAAACCGCAAGGATGAATAGTGTCGACCCCGATCCCGAGGCCTGGATGACATGGGTGCCCGAACGCCTCCCCGATCACAAGATAAACCACATCAATCAACTCATGCCATGGAATTGGGAGCCTCAAAGCTCATAAACGCGACACCACCGGACGGATACGATAAGGTGAGGGGGCTTCGCGAATGTATCCGATTTTTTGGGGTAGCTCAGTTCACTTATGACAGGCCAGGCAAACCTTGGCCTTACCATACAGGTCATCAATATCCAGAGGTTCGCTGTCCGGCCTCAAGGGATTGGGTTGCACCTTCGCGCGCATCCGGGCAAGCCGCTGTTGGTGATCCTGCCTGATCTTCTCAATGCGCTCGGGTTTCTCCAACTCTTCGAGCGCCTCACCCTGGCTCCATGTAAAGGGTGAACCGTGCTCAATGGCGTTCTTCTCATACGCCTTGGCCTCCTCGAACGCCTCGGGGTGCTGTTCCCTGAGCCGCACCCATTCGATCTTTTGCTGAAAGAAACAGAAGGTGCAGCCGCTGCGCGTGCGCCAGGCATAGTATTTCGGCAAGCCGAGCCCGGCACTGTCGAGGATTTCCAGCACCCCTGCCTTGTCTATCCCGGCTTGCTTGAACGGCAGCCTGACGATAAGGCTGTCATGTTTGGACGAATAACCTTCGCGGTATTCTTCATCGCTACGGATCGCAACATAGCTATACACTGTCATCCCCTCGGCGAGCATCGGCCTTAGCCAATGCTCAAACGGGCGAAGTTTGAGTTGTCGCGTACACCAGCGTGTTTGCGGCGATGGCAGAAAGTCATTGTATTGCCTGAGCCAGAAGTCGAAATCACGGTCGGGATTCAGCCGCCGGATCGGTTGTCCGAGAAAGCCTTCCAGTCGCCCCAAATATTCATAGACCTCTGGCAATTCCTTGCCCGTATCCGTGAAGAAATACTCGATTTCCAACTCGGGGTGATGCTGCCGCATGTAAACGGCAAGCGCCGCGCTGTCGCGCCCGCCGGACAGGCCAAGCACATGTTTTATGGCGTCAGTCGTCAAGAAGCAGCCCTTCCTTGTTCGTTCTCCTGAACTGGCGGGGGCTTTTGCATGTAGCGCGTACTGAGTTCAGCCAGTGCCGCCAGGATGATGCTGTGGCGACTGGTGTCAGCGCCCTCCAGCGCGGCAACAAGACGCCTGATGAGATCGTTGATGGCCGCGCGGTCAGAGACCGCAATCTCAAACTCCTCCAACAAAGGCACCGGGCGGCCGCCCATACCGATGACGACAGCCATTGCCTGCCGCTTGTCAGGGCGGCCCTTGACGCGCGCATAGGTCTCGGCGCGCAGGAATCTCTGCGCCATGTCAGCAAGCTCGATTGCGGCGTGGTCGAGGTCAGGATCAACCCAATCGCGTGGCGGTTTGTTTGCCGCGAGGCTGGCGATGGCTTCAAACCCCTCGCTTGAGCCATCAAATTGCGCCAGTCGGCCAGCGAAAGCGTCAAGGCGGAAGTCGCCGGTGAGCTGCCTGATGTTCCCGGCACGCTCGTGCAGCTCTGCAAGGGCCTGTGGAGAGGTGTTCGGCACCTGCAACTCCGCGAGCATCATGTCCCGCAAACGGTGCAGCATCAACGGGTATGCCTGCACCAGTTCCTCCAACCCCTCGCGGACACGGCAAATGATACGGCGTAAGTCATTTTCGTTTGCAAGGGAAATATCTTCACCCAGTGTTCCGGGGATGTCATCGAACAGGAACCGGTTTGGGTCATGCGCCCGTTTGAACAGATCGCGTATCCTGACGGCATTCGCGGACAGGCGCATCGTTCGTTCGGTCCACTTCGGGAGACGGTCATGGATTGCCACGAGGCCGCGACCGACATCAATGGGCTCCAGGTGGACAAGCTCATTCGTTTTGTCGAGATCACGCACAATCTGCGCCATCCCCGACAGCAGGCGGCGCGCGACCGCATTGAGGTCCATCCAGCGCAACCGGATAAAGGCCGCGTTCTTTGCAAGGTAATCCACATCCACATCGTCGAACGCCGCCCGGAAAATACCGTCCCGATAGACGGCGAGCTTGTCACGTTGCGACAGGATGAACGCAACGGCGAGGATGGGCATAAGTCCGTTCTTCACGCCGAAAGGGGGTTTTCGCCATTCATCGAACAGTTCAGAGACGGGGACAGGGCGATCAGCGTGTTCCTTTATGTAGTCGGTTGCCTGCTTCCACATCGGGGCCAGGCGGCAGGGATCGTCACCCCCTGACATAGGTGACGTGAAGCGCCAGCCTTTTCCGTGCGGCTCATACAGCCCCGTCGCTTCCAGTATGGACGTAAACAAACCGCGTTCGGCAGGAAATACCTTTATGCCGAGATGCTGTTCGCCCTCACTCAGAACCATACGCCGCAAGAGGCAGTTCTGCGCCGCAATGGCACTGGTGGATGGCTTGTGTCGGTTCAGAAGCTCATTGTGCAGACGCGGCGATTTTTCAAAGCGGCAATCCGCTAGTTCAGAGGCGATGCCGTTCAGTTGAGCCTGCCGCAAACGCTCCGGTTGGTGGTGTTTGCGGAACCATAGCGCATCGTCGAACACCTTGTGCAGCTCAGATTCCAGAAGGGACTGAAAGACCGTGAGCCGTGCAGAGACTTCGCGTCGGGCGACGGAATCGCCAGCAAGCTCCGGGTGATCGTTACTAACACTGCTGAGAGCGCACAATTCGCGCGCCAGAGATACGATGGCCTGGGATCGCTTTGAAATTCCGACCACCGTGTCCCACTCGTCACTGTGGCGCGTCGCCTTGCGACACAGGTCTTCGATGTGGCTCTCGCTTTCGCCTTCAGTCGGGATGGCAAGCAGGAACTGGCCGATTGTCCCGTTCTCCGGCACAGATTTGGCGAGGCGGCTGACCGGAACAATGCTCACATCGAACCACCTGAGAGCGCCGGTCTCGTGATAGTGACGCTTGGCGAGGATCGGCTGAAGCCCGGCCAGTGATTTGAGTTGCCCAAAATCAATGTCGTCAATGTCGTCAAGTGCGGTGCGGACAGCCCGGTCAATGTCGAAATCGCTGCCCGCGAAAATAGCGCGAGCGTCGAGGAATTTCCTGAAGATGGTAAACGACCATGTGTCAAGTTGCCTCATCGCTCCCTCAAGCGCCCTTTTCGGGGTGCCTGGAAAACAAGTGCGCAACACCTCGGCGTTCGCAACAAGACCCGAGCGCTCCTTGAACAGGTCGATAACAGCGATTGTCTTGAGCAGCCGGATATGAAGAGCATCGCCGCCGATGGCTTCGCATCGTTCCAGCGCTTCCGCCGCCAAAGCCCATCGGTGCCCGTCAGGAGACGCAAGGATGGATGGCTCCAGATTGACGCGCAGGTAGTCCCAAAGCCGATCCGGGGCGTATAGCTCCCCGGCACCTGCGTGGTTCAGGAAGTCCTGAAAGCCATGGGTTTCAGAGGCATTGATAAAGCCGAATATGCTGCGTTGATTCTGCCCGAAACGCCGCCGGGAGATCGGCCCTAACAGACACGCCACGACCGGGTGAAGTGGCCAGCATGACTCCAGCATGGTGGCCAGCCTGTCAGGGTCACCGGTGCGCCCCCGGCACGTGACCCCGGCGACGGTGGAGGCCAGAGCGCCGGGCGTCTTCGGGCGATGATTGCTGTTGATCGCGCGGGAGATCAGCTCAATCTGCTCTTCACCCGAAGTGTTGACGGTGAGATCAATAAAGCGGCCCTGAATCTTTGCCCATTCGTCGCGCATGTCGTATGACAGGCGGTGGGCATATTCCTCAAAAGCCTGATGCAGCACACCAACGAGCAGAAAACGCCCATTGCTCCGGGACGCTGCCTCGGCAAGGCTCTGAAGGATGTGGATGTCGGAACCGTTTTGTGCAGCGGCTTCGAGAAATTTGCCCATCTCATCAATGAAGAGGAGGAGGCCGCCATGGGTTTCGGGCTTTTCGGTGGCCGTATTGGTCAGTGCATTGATCAGGTTGGTTTCGGTCCAGCCTCCCCGAGGTTGACGGGAAACAAGTCTCATCCACTTCACAGCTTCGCCGATGACCACAACAGGGTCATCGCGGCGCGCAACGACGGGAAGGATGCGCCACCCCCTTGATCCCGGCGGCAATGTGTCCCGGATTGTTTTTGTCAGATTCCGCCCGAAGACTTTGGCTGCTTCCGTTTGCAATCCCGCGTCGCCATTCAGCAAAGCACCAAGGGCGATAACCAGACTTGATTTTCCGCTCCCGTAAGGGCCGGTCCATGTGTATGCGCCCTGTCCTGTTTCAGAAACATGCTGGGCCATTGTCCTGAGAACTTCGGCAGAAGATTGTGGACAGACAAACCCTTCCAGGCTGTCGGCACCGCCGAAATCGGAGTCAATCCGGATTGATCTCTGGAAACGGCGGGTTATGCGGACACGATTGCGCAAGGCCATCAGGTGACCTCCCCTTTGGCCGGTTTTGGGGCGGGCATCGAAAGGCCGGGGGTGTTCACACGAATATTGCAGATCACTGGTTTTTGCATGAGCGCTCTACCAAGAAATACAAGACAGGTGTTTCCGGCTAGGTGAGAGGTTGACATCACCATGTGAAAAGGCGATATATCGAAGTGTCGGGTGCCCCTGGTGGGCTTGATATGGTTTGCCCAGCCTGACATCATCCCCCCTCGGCCCGGAAGGCTTTTCTTCTGTCATCCCACATTGTGCGAGCCATGTTGACCAGAGGCGATACCTCCGGCCAGACCTTGAGGCCATCGAGAGTAACGCCCACCTTCCGACGGTAGAAGTGTGGCATAAGCATCTCGAAATAGGGATATGAAAGGTTTTCGTCCTTGAACGCGCGATAGGCATTATAGGCCAGAAGATCGGCCAGTTGCACCCCGTTAGATAGCTCGCTTGGCGTAAAGAAAGGATATTCGACAATCCGCCTGAACTCCATATTCTGGTTGCCAGCGCGCTGAAAGAAAGCATGTTTCATGGCCACGGCGCGGTTAAGCTGCTTGCTCGTATCATCCATGACAATGAGCGCATTGTGCTTTGGGTGATACTCGCGCATGTAGTGCTCAATGCGCTCAAGCAGAAACTCGTATGCCTTCTTGTGCAATATCTCATGGGTGACGTAGTTGCGAAGATGGCGCTTGTCGATTACGGCAGCCATAATCACGGCCCTGCACGGAACCAGTTGATCAAAATATGCCGCGACCAGCCGCTCGCGATCACTATCATCAAGCGCGTGCAAGTAAGGGCTCTTTTTGGTCCGCTCCTTCGGGTTGCGCAACCAGTTTGACTTGATCTCACAGTCCGCAAGATCGAAAGACCCCTTTTCCTGTCCACGTAGGTAATCAGCCAGTTCCAGCTTTATACGGGCGATTTTATGGTCAAAGTGACGCCATTGTCCTTCCCAAATCCCTACCGCCAACAGAACATACAGGTGATCCTTCGGCTTCTCCGCTGTGCCGACCGACGGATCACGGGAACCGGACTCATCGAAATAGAAGAAATACATCTCAGGCAGCCTTCTTCCCGGCAGGTGCGTGGTAATCGCTTTGTATCCGGGACAGGGCCAATTCGTTGCTGATGTCGGTGTTTCGCACAACCTGCTTCAGGCCAGCGGTTTCAGACCACCGCAAGACACCGCGGGTCACATTGTCAAGGGCTGCGAGGCGGTCAACGACATCGTTTTCATCAAGCAGGAATACCCGGCCCGGCCCGCCGGGCGCATGAGCGACCGCCTCGAAGGACAATGTGGCGGCATTGGAATAGCGTGACCAGAAGTCCAGAAGCGCATAGGTGAAGACACCATCGCCCAAGGTTGCCTTCGGCCCGCACACGAATCGGAATCCGTCTTTCCTGCCGATTGCCTTGACAAGGCCCAACTCGGTCAGCGGCGATTCCAGTGTGTCGTCATGGCCTGCCTTGCCTGACGGTGGCCGCGCGACATAAGTTTGGATGAAGCAGGCGACATCTTTCCTGATTGTTGCGCCAGAGACACGCGGCCAGTTGCGGTCCTTTGCAAGGCGATCAAGTCTCCGGGTCAATGTATCCCGCTCGAAGGTAACGGCGGGGTAGTGGCTGAACGCCCAAAACCATGTCGTCTTTTCTTTACGGGCTGCCAATCGCCAATGGATGAGCCACAGCGTTGCAGGGTTCTCCATGAATGGATCGAGACCCTTGGGGCCGAACAACAGGCGGCCGAGTTTCGTTGTCTGAACCGAGTTGGTCGCAGGCTCCTCGATTATGCCAGTGGCCTTCGCCCAATGGCGCATCGAAGCAACCATGTTTTTGCCGACACCGAATCGCGCTATGGCGTCATCACCCCAACAGGCGGTCCGGTTTTCGAGTTGGTCCTCGGTTGCCGCAACCCGGTCGAACGCCTTCTTCAGCCACCCGTAGCGGAGAGGAAAGGTTTCGTGGCCGGAAAATTGCGGCCTGTAGGTGTTCTGAAAAAGTGGTCCGCTTCCCATGGGTCTCTCGGCTGCTGGACGTTGCCTCCAGTAGCTCGCCAATAGCGCATTTCTGTGCTATGTCAATCTGTAGGTGACCACCCGAATCCCGGCTTTGCACAAGGTATTGCCCTAAGATACTGAGGCATAATGAAAACCGGAAAAACGATCTATCTCGACCATCAGGCGACAACGCCCCTTGATCGGCAGGTATTGGCTGAAATGGCCCCATACCACGGCGGATCATTTGGCAATCCGCACTCGTCCGATCACTCTCTTGGCTGGGAATCTGCACGCGACACTGAAAAAGCCGCCGCGCAGGTCGCACGGCTGATCGGCGCGGACCCTGACGAAATCATCTTCACTTCCGGCGCGACCGAAACAAACAACATGGCGTTACTGGGGCTTGGACGCAAGGCCGCCGGGGGCCGTCGCCATCGCATCCTTGTCAGCGCCATTGAGCACAAGTCCGTGCTTGCACCGGCCCGCGTGCTTGAAAAACAATATGCGTTCACTGTCGAACAGATCCCCGTAGACCGACAAGGCTGCGTCGAACTTTCAGCGCTCAACGACATGTTGGACGAGGATGTTCTTGCTGTATCAATCATGGCCGTAAACAACGAAATCGGAACGATTCAGAATATCGCGAAAATATCTGATCGCATCCGCTGCCACGGGGCGGTATTTCATTGCGACGCGGCGCAAGCGCCTATTGCAATACCGATAGCTTCGCTTGCAACGCATACGGATATTCTGAGTCTGTCCGGCCACAAAATGTATGGCCCGATGGGGATTGGCGCTATCTTCATCGCGCGCCTGTTGCAGGACCGGATCGAGCCATTGATTTATGGAGGTGGTCAGCAGAGCGGGTTTCGCTCGGGAACCTTGCCGGTGCCGCTTTGTGTGGGTATGGGCGTGGCTGCTGAATTACTGACCGGCGAAGGTGCCGGGGAAAAACGCCGTGAACTGCGCCGCCGCCGCGATCATTTCGTGCGTCGCTTGAGAGGATCGGGCTGGCAGGTCTCGCTGGTTGGTCCCGAAGGCGGGGCGCGGCACCCCGCCAATGCAAGCCTGTGTTTCCATGGGTTCTCTGCGCATGAGATTCTGGGGGCGCTTCAACCCCGTCTCGCTGCTTCGACCGGTTCTGCCTGCACATCGGGCATCCCGGAGCCGTCACACGTCTTAAGGGCTATTGGCCTCAATGGTGAAGATTCTGAGGCAACTATACGTTTCAGCCTGGGCTTTGGCACAACCGATGAAGATATTGAGCAATCCGTGATCTTGATTGAAGAAGTTCTGGAAAAATTATCGAAGAGCAAGTCAGTATAATTGGCCATATCCGATTTTTTTAATGCCTGTGCCACCACGCAACAACCCGCTCAGCATAGCAGTTGTCGCAGCCGGGACCGACTTTCGTGCAGCCGGTCACCGGGTTCCAGGTCGCATCAGTCCACTCGATTCGGGATGTTGAGGCCATGTCAGAGATACGCCTTGAGCAGTTGGCTATGCCGTTCGGGATAGCGGCTTTGGCTGACAAAGCCGGGCAGGTCTTCGGCCAGCAGGCGAAGGATCGCGGCATTCCCGTCCTCATGGCGTGCCATCACATATGCGCCGAGCAGGATCAGCCGGTGGCTGCGTCGCCGCCAGGTCTCGCTGACTGGCTGACCGCCGGGTTCCGGGGCATTGGGGTTGTCAAGGAACGCCTCGCACAGGGCGACATTTCGCGCGGCCACTTCCGCATTCTCGTGGCTTTCAAGAAACCGTCGGAGGTCGAGGGCGAACATGGTATGAACCTCTGGCTTCTGGCGGCACCGGGCGACCAGAAAGCCCCCGAGCAGCGCCTTTCTGCGGGCGTCGTCGGCCCGCGCGGCCTTTGAGGCCCGTGAACGGGCCTGCATCAGCTTTTCGTTGAGCTGTGCGAGCATTGAGCGCCTCGGGGCTGCACTGACCTCGATGGCGTGACGAAACATCGCCTCGGTCTCTGCCCGCGAGAAGCTCAGGTTGAAGAACCCGGCCTTGTCGGCGGCCCGGATCAGCCGCCGTTCCTCGCGGGCACGAACTCGCGCCAGTTCCGTCTCGATGGCGGCCACACGCTCGACGGGGGCGCGCTTCACCCGGCGGGTTTTCGATGCGCCGTTCTTCTCGCTCATAGCAGGCTCATCCCCTCGCCCCGGCCTCGGCCTCGGTTCATAGAGCGTTCGGGATGCAGGCTGGCCTCGATCCGCCGGGCGCTGTCACCCCAGGCATAATAGCTGAGCACCCGAACCACGGTGGGTGTCATCACCGCCTTGAGACCAGCGGCGACTGCGCTGCGGGTGGCGGCGTCCATCGCTTCCATGGTTCCGGGCAGCCGATTGCCGGGCCGGGCCATGGCCTCGATCTCGGCCTGCGTGAAGCTGTGGTGGAGCCGCTCCAGCAGCCGGAGCGACACCTCCAGGTCCGGTTTGTCCACTGCCGCCAACTCAGCGGGCAGGCGTTGCCGTTCCTGTGCAATCTCGCGCACATCGCGTGGCTGTCCTTCCCGCAACGCCGC
>JPPB01000139.1 GCA_001483205.1 alpha proteobacterium 3107 | reverse complement strand
GCACCGCCTCGATCAGTTGCGGCCCCGCCTGCTCGACATGATCAATGCGATAACGTTCCTGCCCGGCCCCGCCCGCAATTCCGATCACATCCCCGGCCCCGACGGACAACCTCGACGGCGGCAGGGCAATCCGCAACCGGTCCCGCGCCACCCGTGCCTCTGACAGCCAGCGTTCGGCGACCATCCGCGCCTCGGCCCGGGTCAGCACCATCGGCAACTCGGAGTCCGAGACCGAATATGTCGCCTTATCGGGAAACGCGGCCTCTTCCGCAGACAGGCCGAAATCGCCGTCCGCCTCGATAAAGCTCAGCCTGACCCGGCCCGCGACCTCGGCAACAGCGGCGCGCAGCCGTGTCATCAGCGGCTCCCCCGCGCCGGTTTCAACCAGCTCTTCCGGGGTGACCTCTGTATCCGCATGGCCCTTGCGGTTGCGAAAGATCAGCCTGCCGTTCCGCTCGAAAGCATCAAAACCATGGGCCAGCATCAGCGGTTGCAGGGCGGACCGGGCATCGCCGGAGCCGTTCGCCTCATACCCCCGGACGATCCCGTAGAGCGCCCCGACATCAATCTCTGTCACACCTGAGCGCGCGCATATCTCGGCAACCGAGGCCGCCAGGGTCTGCGACGCCGCCCGGCCATTCAGCCAATGCCCCCGCGGGTAATTCGCCCCGTCGCTCCACAGGGCAACAGTGTTGGGAAAGAACGGATAGGGCCGGGCATCCCAGGCCCAGGCATGGGCGCGCGACATGTCCACCATCCGCACGCCCGATGTCCGGTCAACCGGGTTGTTGGCCGGGTCGCGCCAATAGTCATTGACCGCCCGCAGGTATTGTTTCTGGATCAGGTCATCCCGGCGCCCGTCCGAGAACCGGGGCAGGCGCGATTCCGAGGATTTGGGGTCAAGAAACTTGTTCGGCTGATTGGTGCCCTTGTCGATTGCCGCACAGCCGTATTCGGTGAACCAGAAGGGCTTAGAGCCGGGCACCCAGGCGGTCGGGGTTGTCTGCCGCACGCCACCGATCCGGTTGTGGTGGCGGTTTTCCCACCAGCCGCGCAAATCCTTATAGCGAAAGACCCAGGGCTCATTATGCGCGCCATCGGTGATCGGGGTGCGGGTTTGCGCCCTGCGCGCCGCGTCAGAAGCATAATACCAGTCAAACCCCTCACCCCCCGCGACATTGGCCTTCAGATAGTCAAGGTCGTAAATCGCCCCCCACTGCCGGGCGTCCGTATGGTCCGGCCCGTCGCGCCAGTCCGACAGCGGCATATAGTTGTCAATGCCGATGAAATCGATATTGGCGTCGGCCCACAGCGGATCAAGGTGAAAGAACACATCCCCCGATCCGTCCTGCGGATGATAGCCGAAATACTCCGACCAGTCGGCGGCATAACCGATCCTGACCCCTTGCCCCAGAATGCCGCGCACATCCGCCGCCAGCCGGATCAGCGCCTCGACAGCGGGAAAGCGGTTGCCCGGCCCCCTGATCCGGGTCAGCCCGCGCATCTCTGATCCGATACAGAATGCCGAAACGTCGCCCGCCTGCGCACAAAGATGCGCATAGTGCAGGATGAACCGGCGATAGGACCACTCTGCCGGGCCGTTATATCGGACCGTCTGCACCTCGCCGCCGGAAGTCTTCGGGGTGAAATGCTCAGGCCGCGCGGTGCCGAAAAACGTCGCGACCTCGGTGGCGGCAATCGCCGTTCCGTCGGGGCTGCCGGGTTGGCCGGGGGCCAGCGACGCCGTGATCCGCCCGCGCCACGGCAACACCGGCTGCCCCGCCGCCCCCGTCCACGGGTTGGTCAGCCGGTTCCCCGCCATCTGCTCCATCAGGATGAACGGGTAAAAGACCACATCCTGCCCGCCCGCCTTCAGGTGGCGAATCGCCTCGGCAACCGACCGGTCGGCGGGGGTGCCGCCATAGACAACCCGGCCATCCAGATGCGGGATGATTTCCGCCCCGGCGCGGCTCTGCCCGCTCACCCGCCACGGCATCGGGTCGCCATCGGCCAGTTTATGCTCTACCTTCGGTTTCAGGCGGCACCGCCCGGCGCGCAGGTCATCCCCGAACCATGAAGCGATCATCAGGACCGACCGGCATTCGGGCAGTTCCTCGCGCAACGCTTCGACAGAGGTCAGAAAGTCGCTCTTGCCGGACGGGGAGTTTATGTTTGCCGATTTCGTCACCCCCGGCCCTGCCGAGAAATGCACCGGCGTGGTCGCCAGCGCATATTCCCCGGTGCCGGGCATCAGCGCCACCCCCCGGATCGTGTCTGCCAGATCGGGGGTCATGTTTTCGGCCCCCGGCGTGTGCGGGCGCGTCGGGCGCACCACCTCGAACAACATCTGCGGCACCCGGTTGCCGAACGCCGACAGGTCGAAATCTTCGATCACCACATAGGCCACGTCACGATAGGCGGGCGCGTTGTCGCGGCCCTCGGTTGCGGTGATTTTCGGGTCCGGCACCTGGTCAGGGCGTCCGTCATACACCCGCATGTTCAGGCTGTCCGGGGCAATTTCCACCCCGTCCGCCCAGATGCGGCCAACACGGGCAATCTCGCCCTCGCACAGGGCAATCGCCAGACTGACGGAATAGGAATGGTGCCGGGTGGCGGGGCGTTTCGGCGCACCCTTACCGCCGCCGCCCCCGGTGGTTGTGACATGCTCTTGAAAGCGGGTCGCCCAGATCACTTGCCCGGCCAGGCGCACCCGGCCCTGCACCACGGCCACCGGTGTGCCTTCGCTCGCCCCGGTCAGGCGCAGGCGCTCGATGCGCCCGGTCTCGATGACATCCGATCCCGCCCCCATCAGGCGCTGGTCGATGGCCCGCCCCAGACCGGCCCCGACCGCCCGACCGATCACCGCGGTTGACAGGCCCAGAACCGTGCCGCCGACCGCCGAGCCAACCGCCGCGCCAACGGCCCCCAATACGAGTGTCGCCATCAGGTGCCCCCTTTCGGAAACTGAAACCGTGCCACGATCCGGCGTGCCCAGGCCCGGCTGAGCGGGCTTTCGACCACCCCATGGCCCGAATAGGCGTGAATGAATGTCGGGCAGGCCCCCACATGCCCCTGAACGCCCAGATGCTTGGCCACCGAGCCTTCGCGCATCCGGAACAGCAGCACATCGCCCTCGGCGGCGGCGTTCAGGGGTTTGGGCAGCAGATGACGCCGGGCCGCGCGCCACAGCCGTTCTTCGCCCTCTGCCTCGGACCAGTCCGGGGTATAGGGCGGGGTGGTCTCCGGCTCTGTATCATGCAGCGCGCGCCACACCCCGCGCAACAGCCCCAGGCAATCCGCACCCACGCCATGGGTGCTCGCCTGATGGCGATAGGGGGTGCCGAGCCACTCCCGCGCTGCCGCCGCCGCGCGCGCGCCGGTGTTTGTGTGGGTGCCTGTATCCATCTTCGTGCCTGTTTCCGTCCGGTGGGGCATCAAAAAACCTCTGCATTTTGGCGCGTCAGTTGCCAAACCGCCCCGCCCGGCGGAACGCCGGGCAGCGCCTTGGGGCTCCGCCCGTTCGGCCCTGAAACGGTCCACCG
>JPPB01000138.1 GCA_001483205.1 alpha proteobacterium 3107 | reverse complement strand
TGGCGGTGATGGCCCGGGCAGAAGGCCCGAAAACCGCCATTCTCGGGCGTCTGGGGGAACACCCCGCCGGGGCCGGTTATGTTGCGATCCATGACGGCACGGCAATGGTTCATGCTGTGGAAATCCCGACGCGGTTCCGCAGGCAGGGCGTCGGGCGCAACATCATGCGGTTTGCCGCAGCATGGGCGCAGGATAACGGCGCGACCCATCTGGCTGCTCTGGTAACCCATGACAATGCGGCGGCCAATGCGCTCTATGCTGCTCTGAATATGCCGGTGGTCGGGGGGTATCACTATCGCCTGCGGGGGTGAAATTGAGCAGGCTTCGGTCCTGATCCTGTCGGGACAGATGCGCGAACAACCCGAAGGGGTGCGTCCGGCCATACACCTGACCTTATCCGCGGATAAGGCTGTGCTTTCGGTGGACCGTTTCAGGGCCGGGACTTGAAAAAGACATCTGCAAGGCCTCTGCATAAGGCCATATCCGCCGGACCCGGACATCATACAAAAGTCTTCCGAAGGCTTGGCCTCACGGACAGCCTGCGCGATACTCTGCCCGGACGAAGCCCTGCAACCGGGAGGCAGAGACATGAAACCCGCCGCACCCCTTCTCGCCGCTATTATGGCGATGAGCGCAACAATGGCCGTGGCTGCCGACCTGCCCGATCTGGGCGGGCGCGACGTGGTGGTCGCCACCGAAAACGCCTATCCCCCCCTGCAATTCATCGACGAGGCAATCGGCACGGCAGTCGGCTGGGAATATGACGCGATGGATGAAATCGCCCGCCGCCTCAACCTCAGCGTCACCTATGGGGCCATAAGCTGGGACGTGATGATTGATGCGGTCAGCCAGGGATGGTTTGACATCGGAATGACCGGCATCACCATACGCGAGGACCGGACCGACAAGGTTGATTTTTCAGACCCATACATGACCTCGCAGATGCGTATGATCGTCGCCGGGGACGAGGCGCGCTTCACCGATGCCGGGGGTTTTGCCGCAAACCCGGACCTGTTGGCCGGTGCGCAACCCGGCACGACACCGTTCTACGTCACGCTTTATGACATTCTCGGCGGTGGTGATGGCGATGATGGCGAAACGCACCCGCGCATCATACCTTTCGTGACCTTCGCCGCCGCCATTCAGGGGCTGCGCGCGGGCGATATTGACCTTGTGCTTTCGGACAGCGCGGCGGCGGCGAACCATGTGGCGGCCAGCGACGGGGCGCTGAAGATCATCGGTGCGCCGCTGGCAACCGAGATGTTCGGTTTCATCTTTCCGAAAAGCTCTGATCTGGTGGGGCCGGTCAATGCCGCGATTGCATCAATGGCAGAGGACGGCACGCTTGAAGCGCTTGATGTGAAGTGGTTTGTCGAATACGGGGGCGGTGGGTGACGCCATCAGCCCTTGCAGTATGGCGCGGATGGGCGGATACTGCGGGCCATGAGCCTGCCCCCTGGTTTTTTCGATGAACTGCGCGACCGGACCAGCCTTGCCCGGGTTGTCGGGCGCAAGGTCGTGTGGGACGCCCGCAAATCCAACCCAGGCAAGGGCGACATGTGGGCCCCGTGCCCCTTTCATCAGGAAAAAACCGCTTCTTTCCATGTGGATGACACGAAGGGGTTCTATTACTGCTTTGGCTGTCACGCCAAGGGCGACGCGATCCGCTTTGTCCGCGAAACCGAAAACGCGGGCTTTATGGAAGCGGTCGAAATTCTGGCCCGCGAGGCCGGAATGCAGATGCCCGCCCGCGACCCGGAGGCCCAGAAACGGGCCGACAGGCGCACCGAACTGGCCGGGGTCATGGAGCAGGCGGTGCAGTATTTCCGGCTGCAACTCAAGACCGCGGCGGGGGCCGGGGCGCGGGATTATCTGGACAGCCGCCGAATGCCGGACGCAACGCAGGAGCAATTCGGGATCGGCTTTGCCCCCGATGCGCGGCGCGGCCTTCACGCCCATCTGACCGGCAAGGGCGTCGCCCCTGACCTGATCATCGAGGCGGGCCTGTGCGCGCAGCCCGAGGACGGCGGCGCACCCTATGACCGCTTTCGCGGGCGGATCATCTTTCCGATTCGCGACCCGCGTGGCCGCGCGATTGCTCTTGGCGGGCGGGCGATGGACCCGAACGCGCGGGCGAAATATCTGAACTCGCCCGAAACCCCGCTGTTTGACAAGGGGCGCTGCCTGTATAACCACGGCCCGGCGCGGGAGGCCGCGGGTAAGGGGCAGCCGCTGATCGTGGCTGAGGGCTATATGGATGTGATCGCGCTGGTCGGGGCCGGTTTCGGGGCCTCGGTCGCCCCGCTCGGCACCGCGATTACCGAGGACCAGCTTCGCCTGTTGTGGCGGATTGCGCCGGAACCGGTGATCGCCCTTGATGGCGATACCGCCGGTCTGCGGGCGGCGCGGCGGCTGATCGACCTGGCCCTGCCGATGCTGGAGGCCGGAAAATCCCTGCGCTTTGCCATCATGCCCGAGGGGTTGGACCCGGATGATCTGATCCGGGCGCGCGGGCGCGGGGCAATGCAGGCGGTCATCGACGCCGCCCGGCCTATGGTCAGCCTGCTGTGGCAGAGAGAGACCGAAGGCAGGGTCTTTGACAGCCCGGAACGCCGGGCGGGGCTGGACAAGGCCCTGCGCGCCGCCATCGGGCGCATCCCCGATACCTCTGTCCGTGGTCACTATGGCGAAGAGATCAAGCGCCTGCGGTGGGAACTGTTCGGCGGGCAGAGGCCGCCGAAGGGCAGGGCAGGGGGGCGGCCCCCCCGCTTTGGTGCGGCCCCGGCGGTGCCCCTGCCGGAAACCCGGTCATCGGTTCTTGCCTCTGGTGCCCGTGCCGACGAACACCTGCGCGAAGCGGTCATTCTGGCAACGCTTGTCCTGCACCCGCAAATCATCGAACGTTTTGAAACCGATCTGGAACGGTTTGAGCCGGGTTCCCGCGATCATATGGCACTGCGCGACGCCCTGTTGCGGCATGTGCAGGCCGCCCCGGACGACTTGCGGGCGAAAATCGAGGAAGACCTGGGCAGCCAGACCCTTGAAAACCTGTTCGCTGCGGGCCATGTCATGCTTGCCCCGACGGTGCGCGCCAGCGGTGATACCGAGATGGCGGCGCTCTGTGTTGAGGAAGAACTGGCCAAGCTGAAAACCCGGCGCGGGGTGAGCAGAGAGGTTGACGAAGCGGCTCAGGATATTTCCGGCGTTGTTGATGAGGGGTTGACATGGCGGCTCAGCCAGGCGGCAGAGGCGCGCAACCGGGCGGAACGCTGCGAGGCCAAGGATGAGGTCGTCTATGATTACGGCGACAACGGTGCGGCGATGGACCGGGAAGAGCGCGAAAGGCTGGACGGGCTGCTGAACCGGATAACATTTACCAAAAACCGGCGCGGGTAAGGCTGAAGGCCGGGCCGGTCTTGCCGGTAAAGCTGCGTAAACAGGTTGCGAATCATTGATTCGCATAGTTGATTCCGGCAACGCCGAATCAGCGCCCACCCGCGAGGAGCACCGAATGGCCGCCAAAGACACCGACACCGACACCGA
>JPPB01000137.1 GCA_001483205.1 alpha proteobacterium 3107 | reverse complement strand
CACCAGACGGCCCCGGCGCGCCTCGCCCGGCCCCCAGGCGCGGTCAAACTGATGGCGCACCCGCGCACCAGCGGCCTGAACCAGCAGGCGCATCGGTTTGCCGGTGATGGCGGCGTAACCCTTGACGCGCAGAATGTTCATACGGGTGGCCAGATGCCCGATGCGCGCGGCCAGATCAGCGGGGCAGGGCTGTTCGGGCAGATCGACGACGATACTGGCGAAATCCTCATGGTCATGGTCATGGGGCGCGTCGTGATGAGAGGGGCGCGCCTCCAGATCATCCTCTGCCGCCGCCCCGATGCCCAGAATCACCCGGGCATCAACCGCGCCTTCGGCAACCGCAATCACCGGCAGCCTGCGCGGGGCGTTGGCGGCAATCACGTCGCGGGCCTCTGCCACGCCCCCGGCCCCGGCAAGATCGGGCTTGGTCAGCAGCACGATGTCGGCACAAGCAATCTGATCCCCGAACACCTCTGCCAGCGGCGTGTCATGGTCAAGGCTGTCATCGGCGGCGCGCTGTGCCTCAACCCGCCCGGTATCCGGGGCAAAGCGGCCCGCCGCCACCGCCTCGGCATCTGCCAGCGCCACCACCCCGTCAACGGTGATGCGTGACCGGATGTCGGGCCAGTCGAACGCCTTCAGCAGCGGTTTCGGCAGCGCCAGCCCCGAGGTCTCGATCAGGATATGATCCGGGCGCGGGTCAAGCGCCATCAGCCGCTCGATGGTCGGGATGAAGTCATCGGCCACCGTGCAGCAGATGCAGCCATTGGCGAGCTCAAGGATATTCCCCGCCGGGCAGTTTTCATCCGCGCAGCCCTTCAGTATCTCGCCGTCCACGCCCACATCGCCGAACTCGTTGACGATCACGGCCAGCCGCCTGCCGCCGGGGTTTTGCAGCAGATGGCGGATGACCGTTGTCTTTCCGGCCCCCAGAAAGCCGGTGATCACCGTGACCGGCAGTTTTGTCAGATCATTCATGGTCAGCCCTCCGGGTGGCGCGGGTGGTCATCGGGCCGGACGCAAAGGCCGCCGCGCCCGGCGAACATTCCCTGTCGCATTCCCTTTTCACCTGTCTTAAGACGAGCAAACAGCCCCGTCGCTTTGAGCCGACGGGGGCGGCTTGTCAAGCGTCAGAGGCAGAGAGGTGCGGGAAATGACCAGCGATGCGGAACGCCACACCGCCAAGATGGCCCGGATCAAGGCCGCGCGGGACCGGATGATGGAAACGAAGACCGGCGAAAAGGGGCTGATCATCGTTCATACCGGCAAGGGCAAGGGCAAATCCAGCGCCGGATTCGGGATGATCCTGCGGTGTATCGCCCACGGGATGCCCTGCGCGGTGGTGCAGTTCATCAAGGGCGCGATGCCGACCGGGGAACGCACACTGATCAGCGGGCATTTCGGGCATATCTGCCGGTTTTATACCATGGGCGAGGGCTTTACCTGGGAAACTCAGGACAAAGAGCGCGATATTGCCGCGGCGCGGGTAGCGTGGGACAAGGCGCAGGAGCTGATCCTTGATGCGGAAATACGGATGGTGCTGCTGGATGAGATCAACATCGCGCTGAGATACGGGTATCTGGAGGCGGACGAGGTGGTGGGGTTTCTGCGGGACCGGAAACCGCCGATGACCCATGTGGTGCTGACCGGGCGCAATGCCCCTGCCGCGCTGTTGGAGGCCGCTGATCTGGCCACCGAGATGACGCTGCTGAAGCATCCCTTCCGCGAGGGGATAAGGGCGCAGAAGGGGGTGGAATTTTGAGGGCCAGCGAGCGCCCGGCCACCGCTCAGGCAACCCCGAGATTGAGCAGGCGCACCATGGTCACCAGCCCGACCGGGCGGCCCGCCTCGACCACAAAGGCGGCAGAGATGCGCCGGGTCTGCATCACATTTAATGCCCGCGCCGCCAGCCGCCCCGGATCAAGGCAGATCGGTTCCCTGGTCATTATGTCCCGCGCGTAGGTCTCTTTCATCGCGCCCCGCACCGAGCTTTGCAACCGGCTGACCAGATAGCGCCGGATGTCGCCATCGGTGATCACGCCGGTCAGCCCCCCGCCGTCATCGACAACACCGACAATGCCGAAATTCCGTTCTGACTGTCGGGTGAGCACGTCGATCACCGGCGCGTCCGGCCCGACAAGCGGCAATTCATCCGCCCCGTGCATGATCTCGGACACCGCGGTTAATGCCGCCCCCAGCCTGCCGCCGGGATGAAACCGGTGGAACGAACTTTCGCTGAACCCTTTGAGTTGCAAAAGCGTGATCGCCAGTGCGTCGCCGAGGGCAAGCTGCATCAGGGTCGAGGTGGTGGGGGCGAGGTCGTGCGGGCAGGCTTCGCGCACCCGTGGAAGGCTCAGGCAAATATCCGCATGGCGGGCCAGAGCGCTGTCGGGGTTGCCGCAGATCAGGATGAGCGGCACCCGGAACCGCCGCGTATAGGCGGCCAGAGGCTTCAGCTCATGGGTTTCGCCCGACCAGGACAGCATCAGCACCACATCGTCGGGCTGGATCATGCCCAGATCGCCGTGGCTGGCCTCTGCCGGATGGACGAAATAGGCGGGGGTGCCGGTGGAGGCAAAGGTCGCCGCCAGTTTGGAGCCGATATGGCCGCTCTTGCCCAGCCCGGTGACGATCAGCCGCCCGTTCATCGACAGAATGGTTTGGATGCTTTGGTCAATGGCCGATTGCAGGCGGGGGGTGTCGAGCGCGGCCTGAACCTTGCCGAACCCGTCGAGAAAGGTGCGGAAGGCGGATCGGACGAGGGGCAGGGAGTCGGGCATTGTTCGCGTGCTGCTCCGGGTGGGGTTCGGGTGCTTGTCTGCGGATGGTGCCCGAGCGGGGCGCTGGTGGGTCCATTACGCCATTCGGGGGCGGGGGGCAATGCGGCGGATATGGCGTGACGGCGTAAAACTGATCACAAAGACCTTTGCATATCGGTGCATCAGCGGCCAACCCGTCCGCCCGGCCCGGGCCAATAGGTCAGAGGTGCTGCCCTTATCCGCGGATAAGCGGCGGCCCCTTGCGGGAACAGATGTGCGACCCGTCCGAAGGGCAGCGCCCGGCCCGTCCGGGGGGCGCGCGCCGTTCACCCCATTGAGGGGTGAGGCCCGTCTTGGAAACGGTCCGGGGGACCGTTTCAGGGCCGAACGGGCGGAGCCCAAGGCGCGGCCCGGTCTTACGACCGGGCGGGACAGGTTGGCCACTGACGCGCCATTAGGTCAGCAGTGCTGCCCTTATCCGCGGATAAGCCGCGTCCTCTGACCTTATCCGCGGATAAGCCGCCCCCCCGTGCCGGGCTGTTCGCGCTTCTGTTCCGGCAAATCACCCGCCCGGCTCAGGCTAATAGGTCAGCAGTACTGACCTTATCCGCGGATAAGCGGCCCCCCGTGCCGGGCTGTTCGCGCCTCTGCCCCGGCAAACCGTCCGTCCGGCCCAGGCCAATAGGTCAGGAGTGCTGCCCTTATCCGCGGATAAGGCCCCCCTCGCCGGGACAGATGTGCGACCCGTCCGAAGGGCAGCGCCCGGCCCGGCGGAAGCGAAGCGCCCGCCGTG
>JPPB01000136.1 GCA_001483205.1 alpha proteobacterium 3107 | reverse complement strand
CTCCCCCCGGTAAAGCTGAGCAAAATCAATCATTTCGACATTGAGCGGCGGAAAACCACCATCACGGGTCACATCATGGACGATGCGGCGCACGAACGGGAACAACACCCGCGGGCATTCGATCAGCAACAGCGGGTGCAACTGATCCTTCGGCGCGTTCTCAATATGAAAGACGCCGCTATAGTCGATCTCCATCAGGAACATCGGCGTGCCGTCGGCCTTGGTCTTTGCCTCGATCTTAAACAGCATGACGACTTCATACTGATGATCCGCCGGGCGTTTTCGGGCGTCCAGATTGACCTGAACGCGAATATCGGGCTGTGCCGTGGCCTGAATGCCCTTTTGGGCCAGAATGTTTTCAAAGGACAGATCACGCACCGACTGGGCGAGAATCTGAAATTTCAGGCCTGCGGTGGCGGCAGCCCCGGTTTTCGGGGCTGTGGCCTGTTCTGATGTGTTAGTTTTTTCGGTCATGGAAGGCTCCTGACAGCGATGGTTTGCGCGCGGGTATCTGACGGCGGGGGGTCTAACAGAATGCCCGGCCTGCCTCAATGCCTGGTCCGGCGCGACGTGTCATGGGTGGGGTGTTTTTCCGGCGGAAGCTCATCGAAAATGCCGTCGATGGTGTCGGGGTCATCCGCCCAATCCTGCGGCCGTTTCGGGCCATTGCCGACCGAAAAGCCCCGCACCTGCACCCGTGTGCGCAGATACCGCCAGACAAGGGCGCGGCTATGCGGGAAAAGCAGCAGGAAACCGATGCTGTCGGTGAAAAACCCCGGCGTCAGCAGCAACGCGCCCGCAAACAGGATCATCGCGCCATGGGCCAGGGGGTCGGTCGGGTCGCGCAGGTCGCGGAGTGAGCCGCGCAGCCGCTCTAGGGTTTCCGCCCCCTGCACCCGCACCAACCACGCACCAAAGACGGCGGTCAGCACCACGATCAGCAGAGTCGGCCACAGCCCGATCGCACCGCCCAACCGGATGAACAGTGCAATTTCAATCAGCGGAACCGCCACGAAAGCGAAAAACAGCCACATGGTGTCTCCTTTCGACCACAGGGGCGGGTGGACTTGCCCCCGTCCAGCCTCTACATAGGCAGTGACCGAAGCCATTACCATCCAAAAGGGGATCTGATGAGCTCTTCCGCCATACAACTGCTGGTTCTTGCCGGTATAGCCGTCTTTCTCATCCTGAAACTGAGGAATGTTCTGGGCACGCGCGAGGGGTATGAAAAGCCCGTCATGCCGCAGGACATCACGCCCGAACAGCGCCGGGGCGGGCTGGAGGTGATCGAGGGCGGGCCGGATCGCGACATCACCGATCATGCGGACGAGGACAGCCCCGCCGCAGAAGCGTTATACGCCATGAAACGGGCCGAACCCGATCTGAACATCAGCGAGTTCCTGAACGGGGCGCGCGGCGCGTATGAGATGATTCTGATGGCGTTCGAGAACGGCGATCTGGACCCGGTGCGCCCGTTTCTGTCCGATGATGTGTATGACACCTTTGCCGGGGTGATTGAAGAGCGGGAACGGCGCGGCCTGACCGTCGAGGCCGAATTTATCGGTGTGCGGGAGCTGGCGCTGGTCGGGGCCGATTTTGATAAGGCCACCGGCGAGGGCGAGATCAGACTGCGCTTTGTCGGCGAGATGACATCGGTTGTGCGCGATCAGGACGGCACGATCATTGAGGGCGATCCGGGGGTGATCAAACGCCAGAAAGACATCTGGACATTTGCCCGCAGGATCGGGGCGGATGATCCGAACTGGCAACTGGTTGCGACCGGGGAATAATGCGGGCGCGGCTTTGGTTTGGTGCTCTGGCGGTCTGTGTGGTGACCGCCCCCGCCCCGGCCCTGGCCGCCGGGACAGAATACTCCCTTCTCGATTTCAGCGATCTGTCCGGCTGGAAGGATGATGACCATGACGCGGCGCTGACGGCGTTTCTCGAGACCTGCGGCGATATGGACGCAGAGGAATGGGGGCCGCTCTGCGCCTTTGCCGGGATGCGCCCGGATGCACGGACATTCTTTGAGCTTTTCTTTCGCCCGGTGCTGGCCGAGGATGGCGCGCCCGCCCGGTTCACCGGGTATTTTGAGCCGGAGTTGCGCGGTTCCCTGACCCCCACGGCGCGCTATCGCTATCCGCTGTATCGCAAGCCGCCCGAGGCAAGCGGGGCGTGGCTGACACGGGCAGAGATCGAAACCGGCAATGCGCTGAAGGGCCGGGGGCTGGAAATCTGCTGGGTTGATGATCCGGTCGAATTATTTTTCCTTCAGATACAGGGGTCTGGCCGGGTCAGGCTGCCGGACGGTGGGGTCATCCGTGTCGGCTATGGGGGTGAGAACGGGCGGCCCTATCGGTCTGTCGGGGCTGAACTGGTGCGCCGGGGCACCTATCGCCCCCATCAGGTTTCGGCCCGGGTGATCCAAAGCTGGGTGCGGCGCAACCCCGTCGCCGGGCCTGTGTTGTTGCGGCATAACCCGTCTTATGTGTTCTTTCGCCGGGTGCAGGTGGCTGAGGACAAGGGGCCGCTCGGGGCGATGAACCGGTCGGTGACGGCGCTGCGCACGGTGGCGGTTGATCCGGCCCATGTGCCGCTTGGTGCGCCGGTGTGGGTGGAAAAGCGGGGCGGGCAGCCGATGAACCGGCTGATGGTGGCGCAGGATACCGGTTCGGCGATCCGGGGGGCGCAGCGGGCCGACATCTTTTTCGGGTCCGGCGAGCGGGCGGGGATGGCCGCCCGGCGGGTGCGGGATGGCGGGCGGATGGTGATGCTGCTGCCGATCCGGGTGGCGTTCCGCCTGGTGCCGGAGGGCGTATGATGCCGCGCAAGCGCCGGGTGCCGCGCCCTGATGAGCTGGAGTTGTGGCGGCGGGTGGCGGCCTCGGCCAGGCCGGTTTCGGCGAAGGGGTTTTCGCGTGCGGCATCTGATCCGCCAGGCGAAGACGGGGACAAAGACGCCCCGCCCCCGGCCAGGAACGCGCCAAAACCGCCGGACCCCATTGATCCCTTCACCATCGGGTCGCACAGCCGCCCGTCGTCCCCGTCGGGCGTTCACCTTTCGCCGTCGATTGCCGAGAGCCTGGCCCGTCAGCCGGTGCAGATGGATGCGAGGGTGTTCGGCAGGCTGTCGAAAGGCCGGATCGAACCCGAGGCGCGGATTGACCTGCACGGCATGACCCTGGCCCGCGCCCGCCCGGCGCTGACCGGTTTTGTGCTGAAGGCCCATGGCGCGGGCAGGCGTCTGGTGCTGGTGATCACCGGTAAGGGCCGGGGGGGTGCCGATGCCGGGCCGATCCCGGAACGGCGCGGGGTGCTGCGGCATCAGGTGCCGGAGTGGTTGCGCTCCGGCCCCCTGCGCCCGGTGGTGTTGCAGGTCTCGCCCGCGCATCGCAGACATGGGGGCGACGGGGCGTATTATGTCTATCTGCGGCGGAATACCCGCCCCTGAAACCGCCCGAAGGAAGACCTCTGCATAATAGCGCATCGGTGGCCAAACCGTCCGCCCGGCGCTTGCGCCGGGCAGCGCCTTGGGGCTCCGCCCGTTCGGCCCTGAAACGGTCCCCCGGA
>JPPB01000135.1 GCA_001483205.1 alpha proteobacterium 3107 | reverse complement strand
AATGTAAGGGCTTACATTTTCGGTGAAAGCGCTTACATCCATGCAGCAGCGCCCTGACAGGACCGGGGTTGGACCCTGTGATCAATTTTATGTCGTCACGCTATATCCAAACGCCCCCCCTCACCCCGCGCTTGACCTTTCAGCCCCCGCCGCTCATGGTCCGCCCGGACAACAGACCGGAGCCGCCCCGTGGCCACATCCCCCGCCCCTTTCTCTCGCCATGAACGGATGATCGCCCTGCGATACCTGCGCGCGCGCCGCTCCGAGGGCGGCGTCAGCGTAATGACCTGGATTTCACTCATCGGCATCACGCTGGCGGTGGCGGCGCTGATCATCACGCTGGCCGTCCGCTCCGGCTTCCGGCACGAATTTGTCGATACCATCCTCGGTGCGAACGCCCATGTCACCGTCTACAAAGAGGCAACCGTTTCCGAAAACGGGCGGCTTTCCCGTGTGATGACAGACCATGCCGAACGGGTGGCGGCCATCCGCGCGGTTCCGGGCGTGACCCGCGCCGCGCCGCTCATCCGGGGGCAGGTGCTGGCGAATCACCGGGATCAGAACGCCGGGGTTGATGTCTACGGCATTTCCCCGTCCGATCTGGCAGGCATTCCGCGCATCGCCCGCCCCGAAGAGGCCCAAGGCGACATCGGGCGGTTCACCGACGGGGTGGCCATCGGCTCCGGCGTTGCCTTCCGGCTTGGCCTCAGCCCCGGCGACCGGATCACCCTCATCCTGCCGAACGCGGTCAAAACCGCCTTTGGCGCATCGCCGCGCGTCAACACCTATGAGGTCGTCTATGTCTTCACCGCCGGGCGCTATGACATCGACCGCACCCGCGTCTATATGCCCTTTGCCGAGGCACAGCTCTATTTCAACCGCGAAGGGGGGGCGGATGAGCTGGAGGTGATGGTCAAAGACCCCGAGGCCATCGACGGGATGGCCGGTGCCCTCTTGCGCGCAGGCGGCGACCATGCCCGCCTGTGGACATGGCGCGACCGGTCAGGGGCGTTCCTGCGGGCGCTCGACATAGAGGACAACGTGATGTTCGTGATCCTCTCGGTCCTTGTCCTGATCGCCACCATGAACATCGTTTCGGGCCTGATTATGCTGGTGAAGAACAAGGGCGGCGACATCGGCATCCTGCGCACCATGGGCCTGACCGAGGGCTCCGTGCTGCGCATATTCTTCATCTGCGGGGCGCTGACCGGGGTCATCGGCACCGCTTTCGGGGTGATCCTGGGATGCCTGTTCGCAATCTATATCGACCATATCTTCTCTTTCGTGAATTACCTTGCCGGGGGCGGGGTGTGGGATCCGTCGATTCGCGGCATCTACAGGCTGCCCGCGCGGCTGGAGCCGGGCGACGTGCTGTCGGCGGTGGCGCTGTCGCTGTCGCTGTCCTTTGTCGTCACCATATTCCCGGCGCGGCGGGCGGCGCGGATGAACCCGGTGGAGGCCCTGCGTTATGAGTGATCCGGCGCTGCGCCTGACGGGGATAGAGAAGGCCTATAACAAGGGTCGCCCGAATGAGGTCAGGGTGCTGTCCGGGGTTGATCTGGTGATCGCGCCGGGCGAGGTGGTGGCGCTCGCCGCGCCGTCGGGGGCCGGGAAATCGACGCTTCTGCATATTGCCGGGTTGCTGGATGCGGCGGATGCCGGACAGGTGGAGATCGGCGGGCGCACCCTGTCCGGACAGCCGGATTCCGTGCGCACCGAGGTGCGGCGGCGCGATGTGGGCTTCGTGTATCAGTTTCACCATCTGTTGCCGGAGTTCTCGGCGCTGGAGAATATCGTTCTGCCGCAACTGGCGGACGGCGTGGCGGCATCCGGGGCCGAGGCGCGGGCGCGTGATTTGCTGGAGCGGGTCGGGATTCCGCACCGCGCCGATCACCGCCCCGCCGCCCTGTCCGGCGGAGAGCAACAGCGCGTCGCCTTTTGCCGGGCGCTTGCCAACCGGCCGAGGCTCTTGCTGGCCGATGAACCGACCGGCAACCTTGATCAGGCGACTTCCGGGCGGGTGTTTGACACGCTGATGGCCCTGACCCGGGAAACCGGCCTTGCCGCGCTGATTGCCACCCATGATGCGGCGCTTGCCGGGCGGATGGACCGCAAGACGCGGCTGGAGGCCGGGCGGCTGGTCTGATGCTGTGCGTTCGGTCCCGGCATGAGGGGGGGGCGCGCCGGACGGGACGGGTTGGCCACCGGCACACCATCATACAAAGGCCGTTCAGAAATCGACCGTGGCACCGGGAAGGTTCAGCGCCCGGATCAGGTCACGCACTTCCTGACGGGCGGCGATATTAGAGATGCTGAGCTGCGCCACCCCCACATCCTTCAGGTCGAGAAGCGTCAGCCCGCGCGGAAACAGCTCGCGAAACACCACCCGCTCGCCGAAACCGGGGGCGACGCGGAAACCGATGCGCCGGGACAGGTTTGCCAGCGCCTCGCCCACTTTCTTCTTGTTGTGCATCTGCTGCGCGGCCAGCCGGTTGCGCACCACGATCCAGTCAATCGGCGGCAGACCGGCCCGCGACCGAAGCTGCCGCGCGCCCCAGACCATTTCCGAATAGACCGAGGGGCCGATGACCCTCTCGGTCTCGGCCTCAACACGGGCCAGCAGATCGAAATCGATGAAACTGTCGTTGAGCGGCGTCAACAGCGTATCGGCCAGCGAATGCGCCGCCTGGCTGAGGCGGGTGTGAGAGCCGGGACAATCGATCAGGATGAAATCCGAGACCGGCTCCAGCGCCGAGACCGCTTCGGACAGGCGGCGCTCCTGCATATTTTCCCCCGGCGCGAGTGACGCCGGGTCCACCTCGGGCAGATCGCGAAAGTCCGGCGTCGCCAGCCCTGCCGCGCGCGCCCCGTGCTTTTCGATAAAGGCCCGGCGGTTTTCGATATAGCGGCCCAGGCTTCTCTGCCGCAGGTCGAGATCAAGCACCCCGATGCGATGCCCCATCCGCGCCAGGGCGGTGGCGACGTGCATGGATGTGGTTGACTTGCCCGATCCGCCCTTTTCGTTGCCGACAACGATGATATGCGCCACGCTTGCCTCTTTTTGCTGCTGATTTTCTGCCCTGCCCGCAGGTGCGCGCACTCTATGGTGCCGGTCGCGGGATGAAAAGCGAAAGACCGCTGCATAACGGCATATCGACGGCCAGACAACAGGCCCGGCTGAGCGGATAAAGACCTCTGCATATTGGCGCATCGGTGGCCAACCTGTCCGCCCGGTCGTAAGACCGGGCAGCGCCTGCCTGCCCCCCGGCAGGCGCTATAAACGTCTCAACCTGTTGTAATATATTGATTTTATGGCAAGACCATCGCCAATGTGAACTGTCGCGAAAAGCGCCTGCCCAGGCAGGCGGCTGCCCGGCCCAGGCCAATATGTCAGCAGTGCTGCCCTTATCCGCGGGTAAGCCCCGGCCCGGCCCGGCCAATAGGTCAGCAGTGCTGCCCTTATCCGCGGATAAGCCTCTGCCCGGCCCGGCCAATAGGTCAGCAGTGCTGCCCTTATCCGCGGATAAGCCGCCCCCCGGCGTGTTCAAGCGCCTCGCAACAATGGTGAGGGCA
>JPPB01000134.1 GCA_001483205.1 alpha proteobacterium 3107 | reverse complement strand
CATACCCCCTCCTTCAAAAGGTTGAGCAAACTCTACGATAAAACGAGGGAAGTTGCGGGGGGCAGGTCAAAATGTACGCGCCCAATTTTTGTGCTCATTCTGAGGCTAGCTGAGGGTGGCAGCGCAAGCAATCGAAATTGCGCGAAATACCATTGATTGTTCTGGGAAAATTTTTGTTGTGAAGGCTTGTTGGATGATCGCGCCGCCTCCGCAGCGCGATCCGGATATTCCGCAGAGCCGCTGATCTATCTTCGACTTCGCCGGTGCTTCACGGCTACGCGGCGCCTCGTTGAAGCCGTCGGCTCTACATATGGCGTTCAGTGCCCGACGTTCCCATCTGCGATTTCCCGAAGTTCTTGGTGCTCGAATGCTTCGACATCGTCGATGCGGTAGATCACCCTTCCGCCAAGCTTCATGAACCTGGGACCTTCGCCAGTCCATCTCCAGCGCTCAAGTGTCCTGGGGCTGATCTTCCACCTTGCTGCCAGTTCGATTTGATTGAGGCAGGTTTCTCGCATTTTTTCTCCTTTCGCTCGACCGACGTGGTTGTAGAAAGACGAATGCGTAGGTGAAAAAGATATGCAAGTCAGTTGGTTGGGGTCTCGCGCTTCAGCTGGCAGGAATTGTGCGGGACATCGTGATGGGGCGAAAACCCGCGGACTAAGACTGCTTGAGGGTTCAGAGGGCTTCATTGATCATGGCCGTATCGAACCACGAAATTTCCGCCAGAAGATCGAAGAAGTCCCAAGGCTGAAGAACAACCTTCAGAGGTCACAGGAGACCACTTGTTTCGAGTGTCACTTCCACCGCCATCTGCAATTTTAAGACCTCTGCATGACGCGCGTATGGGCAGAGGCCATCTGATCCCGGCCCCCTACCCCCGCAAAAGCGTTTTTCCGCGCCCCGAAGGAACGCCTTGCCCCTGCCCGGACCTTATTCGGCGTTTGTATCCGCGTCTTGAGCAGAAACCCGCGCCTTATCAGCGGCCCCTTTCGCCTCTGCATCCCGGTCAACAAGCTCGACAATCGCCATCGGGGCCATGTCGCCATAGCGGAACCCGGCCTTCAGCACCCGCACACAGCCGCCGTTGCGTTCCTTATACCGCGGACCCAGAACGCTGAACAGCTTGGCAACATGGGCGTCCTGCTTCAGACGGCTCACCGCCTGCCGCCGGGCATGAAGATCACCGCGCTTGCCCAGTGTGATCAGCTTCTCGACCACGGATTTCAACTCGCGCGCCTTCGGCAGCGTGGTCTTGATCTGCTCATGCTCAATCAGCGACCCGGCCATATTGGCAAGCAGCGCCTTGCGGTGTTCGTGTGTGCGGTTGAGGCGGCGATGGCCTTTGGCGTGACGCATTTTCCTACTCCGTTCGTTTATGCTTTGTCCGGCGACCGATGCGTGTCAGCCGCTCTCCCTGGGGCACGGATGCGCCCGATGCTTCCCCGCCACATGCGGGCATTTCGCAAGGGGCCGACAGGACTGCGG
Organism: alpha proteobacterium 3107; assembly: GCA_001483205.1. Taxonomy (GTDB): domain Bacteria; phylum Pseudomonadota; class Alphaproteobacteria; order Rhodobacterales; family Rhodobacteraceae; genus 3107. Next base: position 2,146 of record JPPB01000134.1, on the reverse strand, counting down.
CCTCCCGCTGACAGCCTCAGAACTGATCCTCGAATTTCTTGGTCAGATATTCGATGTTTTCCGGCGGCCATTCCTCGACATCCATACCCAGATGCAGCCCCATACCGGACAACACGCTCTTGATCTCGTTCAGCGATTTGCGACCGAAATTCGGCGTGCGCAGCATCTCGGCCTCGGTCTTCTGGATCAGATCGCCGATATAGACGATGTTGTCGTTCTTCAGGCAGTTGGCAGAGCGGACCGACAGCTCCAGCTCATCGACCTTTTTCAGAAGCAGCGGGTTGAACTCCAGCCCGTCGCCCTCTTCCTGACGCCCGGCGGCTTCCGGCTCATCAAAGTTGACGAAAATCGAAAGCTGGTCCTGAAGGATGCGGGCGGCAAACGCCACCGCGTCATCCGGGGTGACAGAGCCGTCGGTCTCCAGTTTCAGGTTCAGCTTGTCATAATCCAGCACCTGGCCTTCGCGGGTGGGTTGCACATCATAGCTGACCTTGCGCACGGGCGAGTAGATGGCATCAATCGGGATCAGCCCGATCGGGGCATCCTCGGGCTTGTTCTTCTCGGCAGAGACATATCCCTTGCCGGTGTTCACGGTCAGCTCCATGAACAGGTTTGCCCCTTCGTCCAGATGACAGATGACATGATCCCGGTTGAGGATTTCGATGCCCGCGCTTTCCGAGATGTCGCCCGCGGTCACCACCGAGGGGCCGTTGGCGGAAACCGACAGGCGTTTCGGCCCCTCAACCTCCATGCGCAGCGCGACGCCCTTGAGGTTCAGAACGATGTCGGTCACGTCTTCCCTCACCCCGGCGACCGAGGAAAACTCGTGCAGAACATTGTCGATCTGGACGCTGGTGATCGCGGCCCCCTGAAGCGAGCTCATCAGGATGCGGCGCAGCGCATTGCCAAGGGTCAGGCCAAAGCCGCGCTCCAGCGGCTCGGCAATCACCGTGGCCTGGCGGGCAGGGTCGTTGCCGGGCCTGATGTCCAGTTGGGTGGGCTTGATGAGTTCTTGCCAGTTCTTGTGGATCATGTGTGTCGCCTCCATACCTGTTTCCGGGCCATGACCGAGCCCGAAAATGCCCGAGGGTCGAATTGACGGTCCCGGGCCATGCGCGCGCAAGACCCGGGGGTGCAGCAAAGATGTCAGACGCGGCGGCGCTTTGGCGGGCGGCAGCCGTTATGGGCAATCGGGGTTACATCGCGGATCGCGGTGATGCTGAAGCCAACCGCGGCCAGGGCGCGCAACGCGCTTTCGCGGCCGGAACCCGGCCCCTGCACCTCGATCTCCAGGGTTTTCACCCCGTGCTCCTGCGCCTTACGCCCGGCGTCCTCTGCCGCCATCTGCGCGGCGTAGGGGGTCGATTTGCGCGATCCCTTGAACCCCATCGCCCCGGCGGACGACCAGGCAATCGCATTGCCCTGCACGTCGGAGATCAGGATTTTGGTGTTGTTGAACGAGCTGTTCACATGGGCAACGCCGGTCGCAATGTTCTTGCGCTCCTTGCGTTTCAGACGGGCCTTGTCACGCGCCATTGCGGGTTCCCCTTACTTCTTCTTGCCGGCAATCGGTTTCGCCGGACCCTTGCGCGTGCGCGCATTGGTGTGGGTGCGCTGGCCCCGAACCGGCAGGTTGCGGCGGTGACGCAGGCCGCGATAGCAGCCGAGGTCCATCAGGCGCTTGATGTTCATCTGAACGTCGCGGCGCAGGTCGCCCTCGACAGAGTGGTTGGCGTCGATATATTCGCGGATTGCCATGATTTCCGCGTCGCTGAGTTCGTTCACGCGACGGGATTGTTCGACATGCACGGCGTCGCAGATGGCGCGGGCCGAGGCGTGGCCGATGCCGGTGATGTAGGTCAGAGAGATCGGCACCCGCTTGTTGGTCGGGATGTTTACGCCGGCGATACGTGCCACGTTCCTTTGTCCTTTCGTTGCGGTTCCGTAACCCCAGAACCTTTTTTCACAACGCAAGCCCGAAGGCATCATGCCTGCGGGCCGCTGCTGAACCGGAGTGCTGATCGGGCGCGGATGGTGATTCGCCCGCGAGTCCCTGCCGGGAAGGGAGCCAATTAGGGGGTTTCGGTGGGGGCGTCAAGGGGCGTGTGGACAGTTTGTCGGTTTGTCTGGATTGGGGGGTATTTAA
>JPPB01000133.1 GCA_001483205.1 alpha proteobacterium 3107 | reverse complement strand
CCCGCCATAGGGCTCCGCCCGTTCGGCCCTGAAACGGTCCACCGGACCGTTTCCGAGACGGGCCTCACCTCACGACGGGCGCTTTGCACCCGCCGGGCCGGGCGCTGCCCTCACCGGTCTTGTGAAACCCGTCACCCATATCCCCGCCGGACCCGGACCTCATGCAGAGGTCTTTTACAGACTTCCCCCCGATCCTGTCAGGGTGCTGCTGCATAAATGTAAGCGCTTTCACCGAGATTGTAAGCGCTTACATTCCGGGAAAGAGGCAAAACCCGCGTCCGGCCCGCATAGGGGGCGCGCGCAAACGCCCCCGCCCGAAACCGTTCAGCCCTTCATCCCGTCCCAGAACGTCCGCACCTTACCGAAGAAGCTCGAGCTTTCCGGGCTGTTATCGGCACTGATGGCGTCAAATTCGCGCAACAGGTCTTTCTGGCGACTGGTCAGGTTGACCGGCGTCTCCACCATCAGCTCGATATACATATCCCCCGATCCGCCGCCCCTCAGCGCCGGCATTCCCTTGCCTTTCAGCCGCATCTGCCGACCCGACTGGCTGCCGGGGGGGATTTTCACCCGGCTGCGGCCCCCGTCGATGGTCGGCACTTCCATATCCCCCCCCAACGTGGCAGAGGCCATCGACACCGGCACCCGGCAGAACAGGTTCACCCCGTCGCGCCCGAAAATCGAATGCTCCTGCACCTCGATAAAGATATACAAATCCCCCGGCGGCGCGCTGCGCAGGCCCGCCTCGCCCTCTCCGGCCAGACGGATGCGGGTGCCGGTCTCGACCCCCGCCGGGATATTGACCGACAGCGTGCGCTCTTCCTGCCGTCGCCCGCCGCCGCCGCAGGCCCGGCACGGATTGCTGATCATCCGCCCCGCACCGTGACAGGTCGGGCAGGTGCGTTCGACAGTAAAAAAGCCCTGCTGTGCGCGCACCTTGCCCATGCCGGAGCATGTCGGGCATGTCGTCGGTTCGGCCCCGCTCTCGGCCCCGGTGCCGTTGCAGGCGGTGCAGGTGACGGCGGTCGGCACCCGGATGGTCTTGCGCAGGCCCCTATGAGCCTCTTCCAGCGTCACGCGCAGATTATAGCGCAGGTCAGAGCCGCGCCCCGTGCGCTCCCGCGGGCCGCCCCTCATCCCGCCGCCGAACAAGTCATCGAAAATGTCGGAAAAGGCGCTGGCGAAATCGCCATGCCCGCCGTGATGCCCTCCCTGGCCGCCGCCCATGCCGCCCTCGAACGCGGCATGGCCAAAGCGGTCATAGGCCGATTTCTTCCCGGCGTCCTTCAGAACCTCATAGGCTTCGTTGACTTCCTTGAACCGGGTTTCCGCCTGCGGGTCGTCTTTGTTGCGGTCCGGGTGCAGCTCTTTGGCCTGACGGCGATAGGCTTTCTTGATCTCGTCGGTGGACGCACCTCTGGCGACCCCCAGAACATCATAAAAATCGCGCTTTGCCATGGTTTGTTCCCTTTAAGGCAAAGACCGGCCCGAACGGGTATCAGGCCGGTCCGGGGGCATCAGTGCCCCTTATGCGCGTTTTTCCTCGCCGCCCAGGTCTTCAAAGTCGGCGTCAACGATGTCGTCATCATCATATGCGCCGCCGGGCGTGTCGTCCGCGTCTTCTTCAGCGTCGGCGGCAGCGGTCTGTGCGGAGTCTTCCTGCTGCGCCTTATAGATCGCCTCGCCCAGTTTCATCGCCGCTTCGGTCACGTTCTGAACGCCGGATGTGATTTTATCCGCGGATATGTCGTTCTTCTCCAGATCGCCCTTGAGCGCGCCAATCGCCAGTTCAATCGCCTCGACCGTGGCCGGATCAACCTTGTCGGAATGCTCTTTCAGCGATTTCTCGGTGGCGTGGATCAGGCTTTCCGCCTGGTTCCGGGCCTCGATCAGTTCGCGACGCTCCTTATCGGCCTCGGCATGGGTTTCGGCGTCTTTGACCATCTGGTCGATCTCATCATCCGACAGACCGCCCGACGCCTGAATGGTGATCTTCTGTTCCTTGCGGGTGCCCCTGTCCATCGCCCCCACCGAGACGATACCGTTGGCGTCGATGTCGAACGTCACCTCGATCTGCGGCACACCGCGCGGGGCGGGCGGGATTTCCTCGAGATTAAACTGGCCCAACAACTTGTTGTCCGTGGCCATTTCACGCTCGCCCTGAAAGACGCGGATCGTCACCGCATTCTGGTTGTCCTCGGCGGTGGAAAATATCTGGCTCTTCTTGGTCGGGATTGTGGTGTTGCGGTCAATCAGCCGGGTAAAGACACCGCCCAGGGTTTCAATCCCCAGCGACAGCGGGGTCACATCCAGCAACACCACATCCTTTACGTCGCCTTGCAGAACCCCGGCCTGAATGGCCGCCCCCATAGCGACAACCTCATCCGGGTTCACGCCCTTGTGCGGTTCTTTGCCGAAAAACCCGGTGACCTCTTCGATGACCTTCGGCATCCGGGTCATGCCGCCGACCAGCACCACCTCGTCAATGTCAGAGGTCGAAAGGCCCGCGTCCTTAAGCGCCGAGCGGCAGGGTTTCAGCGTCCCCTTGATCAGGTCAGCGACCAGCGATTCCAGCTTGGCGCGGGTCAGCTTCATCACCAGGTGCAGCGGCTGGCCACCGTTGGGGTCCATCGAGATGAACGGCTGGTTGATCTCGGTCTGGCTGGAGGATGACAGCTCGATCTTGGCTTTCTCTGCCGCTTCCTTCAGGCGCTGCAACGCCATCTTGTCCCGGGTCAGATCAACGCCGTTTTCCGTTTTGAACGCCTCGGCCAGATAGGTGACGATGCGCATGTCGAAATCTTCACCACCCAGGAATGTATCCCCGTTGGTGGATTTGACCTCAAACAGGCCGTCGTCGATCTCAAGAATGGTCACATCGAAAGTGCCGCCGCCAAGGTCATAAACCGCGATGGTCTTTGATTCTTTCTTGTCAAGCCCGTAGGCGAGCGCGGCGGCGGTCGGCTCGTTGATGATCCGCAGCACCTCAAGCCCGGCGATTTTGCCCGCATCCTTGGTGGCCTGACGCTGGGCGTCGTTGAAATAGGCCGGAACGGTGATGACCGCCTGGGTGACATCTTCGCCCAGATAGCTTTCGGCGGTTTCCTTCATTTTGCCAAGGATAAAGGCCGAAATCTGGCTGGGGCTGTATTTCTCGCCGCGCACCTCGACCCAGGCGTCGCCATTGCCGCCGTCAACAATCGCGTATGGCACCAGTTTCCGGTCTTTCTTGACCTCGGCGTCACTCACCCGGCGGCCGATCAGCCGCTTGACGGCAAAGATGGTGTTGTCAGAGTTGGTGACCGCCTGACGTTTCGCGGCCTGCCCGACAAGGCGCTCGTTTTCGATGAAGGCGACAATCGACGGCGTGGTGCGCGTGCCTTCCGAGTTTTCGACGACCCGCGGCTGTGCGCCGTCCATGATCGCGACGCAGGAGTTGGTGGTCCCGAGGTCAATTCCGATGACTTTGGCCATGCTTTCAATACCCTTTCCTAGGCGATGTTCTGGCGTCGTGACCCGAATCAGGCGTCCCGGCGCCGATCCCGGTATCAATCGGGACAAGGCCCCGATCAGCTTCGCAGGGCTATATAAGGATGGGGGGGTGGGGCTGCAAGCCGCCGGATGCGCGGTTTTTGCGCGAAAAC
>JPPB01000132.1 GCA_001483205.1 alpha proteobacterium 3107 | reverse complement strand
AGATCGCGCTCAAGGGGGATTTCAAGCAGCTTGAGACCGCGCTTAAGGGGGATGCCAAACAGCTTGAGATCGCACTTAACGCGAGGATTGATGTGCTCGACATGAAGATCGAGGCGCAGGTTTCGGCGCTCGGCAAAGAGATTTTCAAGCAACTCTGGATCATGGGGGCGGGTATCATCGGCGTCACCGTAGCGCTGATCAAATTTCTGCCCTGACCCCACCCCCGGCAGCACTCTGAAACGGAGCCTCTCGGAATTGTATCAATATCTGCAAAACCAGGACTTCCCGAAAGCCCTTTCCGGGGCGGCGGCGGCGGTCGAACACCTGCTTGACGCCGAATTGCCGCACCCGGCGGGGGCACACGCCCGATTGCTCAACGCCATGCGCTACAGCGCCCTTGGGGCCGGCAAGCGGTTGCGCGCCTTTCTGGTTCTGACCGGCGCGCGTCTCTCCGGCGCAGAAGAGCAGAACGCTCTTTTCGCCGCCGCAGCAACCGAAATGATCCATTGCTATTCGCTGATCCACGATGATCTTCCGGCAATGGATGACGACACTCTGCGCCGGGGCAGGCCGTCCTGCCATGTCGCATTTGACGAGGCAACCGCGATCCTTGCCGGTGACGCCCTGCTGACCCTCGCCTTTGAGCTGGCCGCTGATCCCAGAACCCATCCCGACCCGGGCGTCCGTTGCGAACTGGCGCGCGCGATGGCGGTGGCGGCGGGGGGCAACGGAATGGTCGGCGGCCAGATGATTGATCTGGCCTCAGAGCGCCGCAGTGTGGACCTGGATCACATCAGGACACTTGAGAGCATGAAGACCGGCGCGCTGATTGCCTTCAGTTGCGAGGCCGGGGCGATTCTGGCGGGCCGTGACCGGGAATTTCGCCAGGCCCTGCGCGATTTCGGCACAGATGTCGGCCTTGCCTTTCAGGTGTATGACGACATTCTGGACGTTACCGGTGACGAGGCGACCCTCGGCAAGACGGTCGGCAAGGACGAAAGCACCGGCAAAGCGACATTCATCACCCTTCTGGGGCTGGACGGTGCGCGGCAAGAGGCTCAGGCGCTGGTCAGACAGGCGACCTCTCATCTGGAGCGGTTCGGCGAACAGGCGCAGCCCCTGCGCGCGTTCGCGGAATACGTGCTGACGCGCAAGAAGTGAACCGGCACTGCATATCCCCGCGCCCGGCGTGCCCGACAGCCGGAGACCCGGCATGACGGCAGAAAGGCCTCTGTCTGCCCCGCCGCCCGGTCAGGCAGTGGCCGATCCCGCCCCCGACCGTCATGTCAGAAACGTCGTCGCCCGCTCCGGCACATCGTTCTTTATGGGAATGCGGGTGCTGCCGCCTGACCGCCGTCGGGCGATGTATGCGATCTATGCGTTTTGCCGCGAGGTTGACGACATCGCCGACGAACCTGGACAGCCGGACGACAAGCGGGCGGCACTGGCGGAGTGGCGCGAGGAAATCGCCCGCCTTTACGCAGGCAGGCCCGCCCGCCCGACAGCCCGCGCGCTGTTACAACCGGTGAAACAATTCGCCCTGCCGCAAGAGGAATTTCTGGCGGTGATTGCGGGTATGGAAACCGACACGGCACAGGCGGTCAGGATGCAGGGGGTTGACGACCTGATGGACTATTGCCGCAAGGTGGCGGTGGCCGTCGGCAGGTTATCGGTTTGCGCGTTCGGCGTTCCGGCCCGCCCCGGCCCGCAGATTGCCGATGCGCTCGGCAACGCCTTTCAGCTTACCAACATTCTGAGGGATATGAAAAAGGACGCCGACATGAACCGCCTGTATCTGCCCGGTGATCTGCTGAAGGCCCACGGGGTTGCCGCCGATGCGCCCCCGCATTCCGTTCTGTCTGACCCCGGTCTTGCCGGGGTTTGCGCCGAGCTTGTCACCATGGCGCGGGCGCAATATGCCGAGGGCGACAGGCTGCTTGCCCAAACCGGCCAAAGAAAGATGCGCGCGGCGGTGATTATGAAAGAGGTCTATCGCCGGACACTCGACCGCCTTGAGGCACGGGGATGGCAGAGGCTTGACGATCCGGTCGGCCTGTCGCGCGCGCAAAAGGTCATGCTGGCGCTGCGCTACGGCCTGTTGTGACGGCAGAGATGGCAGGGATGGCGGGAACGATGCCGGAAATCCACATTGTCGGTGCGGGCATGGCAGGGCTGGCCGCTGCGGTTGACCTCGTGCGCATGGGGCATCAGGTCACGCTCCATGAGGCAAGCGGTCAGGCGGGGGGGCGGTGCCGGTCTTATGTGGATGCCCGGCTCGGCTGTCTGATCGACAACGGCAATCACCTGCTGCTGAGCGGCAACCGGGACACCATGGGGTTTCTTGAGGCCATCGGTGCCCCGGATGCGCTGACCGGTCCGGCGGTGGCCTGCTTTCCGTTTCTTGACCTGCGCACCGGCCAAGCATGGAGTGTGCGGCCCAATCCGGGGCGGCTGCCGTGGTGGGTTTTCGCCCGCAACCGGCGGGTTCCCGGCACCACGCCATGGGCATACCTGTCCGCGTTCCGTTTTGCCCTGGCCGGACCGGACCGGACCGTGACCGACTGTGTTGCCCCCGGCGGCGCGTTGTTCGGGCGGTTTTGGGAGCCGCTCGCCGTCGCGGTGCTGAATGCTCCGCCGGAAACGGCGGCGGCGCATCTGCTCTGGCCGGTGTTTCGCGAGACCTTTGCCCGTGGCGAAGCCGCCTGTCGCCCGAGGGTCGCCGCCGACGGCCTGTCCCGCGCCTTTGTCGATCCGGCGCTGGCGTTTCTGCGCCGGAACGGGGCGGAGATACGGCTGAATCACCGGCTGACCGGCGTCGCGTTTTCGGCAGGCCGGGCGGTCTGTCTGAATTTCGGCGACGGGCCGGTTGCGCTTGGCGACGGCGATGCGGTGGTGCTGGCACTGCCCCCGGCCCCGGCGGGCCGCATGGTGCCGTCGCTGGTTACCCCCCGGCACAGCCATGCCATCGTCAACGGCCATTTCCGCCTGAGCGAACCGGTCGCCTTGCCGGGCGGTGCGCCGTTCCTCGGGCTGATCGGGGGGGTGGCGCAATGGCTTTTCGTGCGGGGTGATGTGGCGTCGGTGACGATAAGCGCGGCGGATGCGTTGATTGACGCCCCGGCAGAGGTGATTGCCCGCAAGACCTGGCGGGATGTGGCCGTCGCAATCGGGGCCGGGCCGGAGGCGCTGCCCGCGTATCGGATCATCAAGGAAAAACGCGCCACATTCGCGCAGACGCCGGGGGATGTGCGGCGGCGGCCCCCGACCCGCAGCGGGTTTTCCAACCTGTTCCTTGCCGGGGACTGGGTTGATACCGGCCTGCCTGCGACCATCGAGGGCGCGGTGAGGTCGGGCCGGATGGCCGCGCGCGCGGTGACGGGCGGGTGACGGGGGGACCGGGCGGGATCAGGGCCGGAAGCTGGACTCAAAATCCGGGCGTCAGGCTATATCTCCGCCGGACCCGGACATCATGCAAATGCCTCACATGCCGCTCATCGGCGGCCTGCATCCCCGCACATCACCACTTTGCCGATTCCTCGTCGAAAACCGCACTCGGCAGGCGATAGGAAATCCTGTTTTCGCCCAAATTCGTCACATCCAGAAGATTGCCGAGCCGTTTCTTTGACAACCTGTCCGCCATGAAAGGCA
>JPPB01000131.1 GCA_001483205.1 alpha proteobacterium 3107 | reverse complement strand
TTATGGAGCGGGCCGGAGACCTTCTTGCGCACGCGGTGAGAGACAACGATGTCCTTAACAGCCTTTTCGGCATCCCGGCGGATGGTTTCCCATGGCGGGGGCAGGTGCGGTTCCGGCGCGCGGGGGTTGTCTTTGTCCTGCCAGTAGCACGAGAGCTTTTGCGTCATCCCCTGATGGCAACACGCAACCACCAGCGCATCAACCGCGTGATGGCGGTGATCGGCGCGGGTCTTTTCGCCGTCATCGGCCAGAATCTTGTTCAATCCCCACAGTTTGCGCAGGCGCGCCGTCACCTTCCCGGTTACGGCCTCAACCTTTACCGGCCCGTCCTGCCCGAGGTCCGGCCACAGCTTTTTCAGATAGGCGACGGCCTCGCGCGCGGCATAGCCGGTGTCATTCAGTTGTCGGTCGGTAAAATCTTCGGGCATAGCCTCTGCCTTCTTGAACCTTTTGATCTTGCCCAAGGTCATGCCGATGCCCCCTTTTGTTGGCGCTTTCATGTCATCCACCCGGCGCACCATGGCTGCCCATTCGTCTGTTTCACCGAAGGCCTCGAACGGGGTCCGGTTTCCTTTCCGGATGTTGTAATCCCTGCGGCACAGGGTCTGGTTCCTGAAACTGTCATCGAAAGAGCGGGACCGGGGCCAGATATGCTCCACCTGAAACTTTCCGGTTCTGAACAGGTCATTGAACGAAATATGATCCCCCGTATACGGGCAGCGGTGGCCGCATTCTTCCCACAGCATCCACTTTTCGACATCTCTCGGCAAAGGCTCCAGGATACCTTTTTCTTCGAGGTCCGCGCGCGCTTTCCTCCGGCGCCCTTCCTGACGGCGAATGCCGATTGATTTTTCCTCGCGCTGGCGCTTCGACAGCCCGATGTCGCGGGCAAGCTCAATGCGAATCCGGTCCGGCTTGCCGAACATGTCGATCAGGTTATTGACCACCTTGCGCAATTCGTTGCGGGTGCGCGCGACGGTGGGGTTGCGAAGGCTGCGGATGTGGTCCCGTTCTTCCTTGTTGGCGGGGCTGGGCAACCGGTCCACAAACTCGCCGGTTGGTTGGTCACCTTTGGGGAATGTCTCGGCACGCCATGCTTCCCAATCGGGGCCGTTGATGATCGCGCCAAACCTTTCCCCTTCTTCCAGCTTCAGCAGGATCTTCTGCAATGCTTCCGTCGAATAGGGTTCCCAGCCGGTTGGCAGCTTGATCTTGCCGAGCTCCCCAGCCTGTTCCTCGCTGACACCGAAATCGGTGATGAAGGACTGCACGGCATCGGCCCGGAGCTCTTTGCGCTTCGCCGCGGAAAGAATCACCACGCGCTGCTCCCCGATCTTGCCGTAATCCGCCTCCCACAGGCGTTTATGGATGGCGTCGCGAATCTCCTGTTTGTGCGAATGGTTCTGCCACTCCTCCTTGCCAAAAATCCCGGCCAGTTTGGCCTCAAGCGGGTTGCCGAGAAGAGTCCTTTCGCCGCCCTCTTGCAGATTGAACTTCACCGTTTTCTCAGCGCCAATCGCCTTTCGCACGCCAGCCCATGTCATCGACCCCTGGGTTTGCAGTTTGGCGAGGACCGCCTTGCGCTCTTCCTTGTCGAGAGGTCGCTGGTTGCCGCTGGCGATTGCGAGGTTGTTGAGCTTTTCCAGCATCCGCCGTTGTTGCGACAGCCAGGCCCCTTTCGGGCAGAGCGCCGCGCCGGGCATGAACCGGCACTGCCCGAGGGTGTTCAGCCGCCAGAAGGTGGGGCGTTGGAAGAAGATCGTCTCGTGAAGGGAGTCCCTGACCTGCGGGGGTAAGCGCTTGCAAATCTCGTTGAACTCGTCCTCAACGATTTGCCGCGTCACATGTTCGCCCCGTTTGCGCGCGCGTTTGCGCTCATGGTCCTTGTCGCGTTCCGCCAGCCACGCGCCGAGGGTTTTGCCGCTGGCCTTCAAGTCCTGAACGGTTTTATCCCGATCAGATTTCGCCTTCTTCTCGTCTGCGTCCGTCTTCTTATCGTCCTTGGCCTCGTCCGAAATGTCGTCGATGTCGCGGCCCCTGAAGTGACGGCGCTGCGCAAGGTGATAGATGGCCCGGCCAATTTCATGCAGGGAAAGGTCTTCGCCCTCGAATGCCCGGCGGCGCAGATCATAGGGGTTGCACTTCATCACCTTATCCCAGTCCGGGGACTTCCGGTCAGGCAGCAATCCGGCCTGATGCAGTTGATCACTGAGATCGCGCCGCCGCTTGCGCCTGCGCCGCAACTGACGGCGGCGAAGTCGCGCCGCCCGCCGTTCCTGATTCCAAGGCGCGCCGTCCGGGTCGCGGGCTTCGGGAAAGATACGGGTGCCAAGACGGTGGATTTTGCCCGTCCCGCTGTCCTTGTCATAGTCGATGGCGGCGAACCCGATTGAGGTGGTGCCGATGTCGAGGCCGAAAACCAGTTCCTTCATAAAAAAACCCTCCCTTTGTTTTTCCTGCGCAAGTTCCCCTTGCCTTTTTCGCGTCAGACGCTAACATGTCTTTTGTAGCAAGTCGAGAAGCGGTCGGTTACCTTTCCGTAACAAATGACATCTTCGAGCGGGCTCGGTATCCCAAATGTCACTACCGGCAATCAAAGCCTCCGTCCCCGGACGGGGGCTTTTTGCTTCAGGGTGGCGGCCCCGGAACCTTACCCGTTTTCCGGCCCGTCCTCATCGCCATCGTCACCCACATGCGCCCAATGGCTGTCCGGCTCGGCAGGCGGCAGGTCTTGCCCCTTCACATGCCTGTGCAGGTGGGCCTTGGCGATGAAATTGGCGCTGACCGGCGCGGTCATAAACAGAAAGATCATAATCAGGATTTCATGCACCGAGGCCCGCCCCCCGAAAAAGGCCGCATAAAGCACCGAGGCGACCAGAACACTGCCCACCCCAAGCGTGCTCGCCTTGGTCGGCGCGTGCAGCCGGGCCATCGGGTTGTCGAGCTTCAACAGGCCGAGAGAGCCGACAAGGCCGAAAATGCCCCCGGCTGTCAGCGCCACTACCACAAGGATTTCACCTGCAAAATCCATAGCTTACTCGATGATATTGCCGCGCAGCACAAACCGCGCGTAGGCAACCGTGGACACGAATCCCAGCATTGCGATCAGAACCGCTGACTCGAAATATATCTGTGTGCCGGAGCGCATTCCGTAAAGCACCAGAAGCGCGATGGCGTTGACGACCATGGTGTCGAGGGCCAGAATCCGGTCGCTGATGCCCGGCCCCCGGATCACCCGGAACAGGCACAGCAACAGGCCGGTTGCGAAACATCCCATGGCGAAAGTGAGGGCGAAGGTGATCATTCTGGGTTTCCCGTTTCAGGCCCGGTTTGAGGAACCTTGCTTTACCCGTTACGCGGTGCGTCGCCCGGACATTGAGCGCACATCCCTGTCCCGGTTACAGTCTGAGTAGAGAAGTTGCAAGGTATCAGGCAGGGACGCCATGATCAGGTGTGGCCTCAGCCCCGGCCCGAATTGCCCTTGACGCCCGCCGCGCGCTCTCATACATCCGCACGGGTTTCCGGCGGAGTAGCTCAGTTGGTTAGAGCAGCGGAATCATAATCCGCGTGTCGGGGGTTCAAGTCCCTCCTCCGCTACCACCCCCCCCCGGTTTTCTGTCAAAGACCTCTGCATAATAGCGCGTCAGTAGCCAACCTGT
>JPPB01000130.1 GCA_001483205.1 alpha proteobacterium 3107 | reverse complement strand
CACCTGCCACCCCCATTCCTTCAGCAGCCGCGCGACCACAAACCCGTCGCCGCCATTGTTGCCCGGCCCGCAAAGCACCACCGCCTTGTGCGGCGCGGCCTTCAGTTCCGGCCATTCCCCGAAAATCGCTTCGACCACGCCCCGGCCCGCGCGTTCCATCAGCTCCGCCCCGCTGACCCGCCCGCTGTCAATCGCCGCGCGTTCTATGGCCCGCATCCGGGCAGCGGTCAGAAGCTCGGTCATCCTGTCTCTCCCTTGGGCCTGCGAATTGCACAGAAATTCATCGCATCGCACAAAAAACAGGCAGTCACATGAATTTTGGCCATGAAAACCTGCCGCCCCCCTTCTACCCTATAGACGCCCGCATCGGAAAGTGGTCAGACGGGAAGGCCACCGGAAAGGGATCGTTGCCGATGAAAAAGATCGAAGCCATTATCAAGCCGTTCAAACTCGACGACGCGAAAGAAGCGTTGCAGGAGATCGGCGTGCAGGGGTTGAGCGTGATCGAGGTCAAGGGCTTCGGTCGCCAGAAAGGACATACCGAGCTTTACCGGGGGGCCGAATACGTGGTCGATTTTCTGCCCAAGGTGAAGATTGAGGTCGTCCTGCCCGACGAGCTTGTCGAGAGCGCGGTCGAGGCCATCACCGCCGCCGCCAAAACCGACAAGATCGGCGACGGCAAGATTTTCATCAGCCCGGTCGAGCAGGCAATCCGCATCCGCACCGGCGAAACCGGCGACGACGCCCTCTAGAGGCCGCAGCCCGCGCAACCTACTCCAACAAGGACACACACCCATGGAAAACGAAGACGTTCTCAAGCTGCTTGCGGATGAAGACACGGACTATGTTGATCTGCGCTTCACTGACCCGCGGGGCAAGCTGCAACATGTGACCGTTATGGCCGATCAGGTGGATGAGGATTTTCTGGAAGAGGGGTTCATGTTCGACGGCTCTTCCATCGCCGGATGGAAATCCATCGAGGCCTCTGACATGAAGCTGATGCCGGATGCAGGATCGGCCTATATTGACCCGTTCTATGCCGAAAAAACCCTGGCCATGCACTGCTCGGTGGTGGAGCCGGACACCGGCGAAGCCTATGAGCGCGATCCGCGCGGCACCGCACAGAAGGCCGAAGCCTATCTGAGAGCCTCGGGCATCGGCGATGTGGCTTATTTCGGCCCCGAGGCCGAATTTTTCCTGTTCGACGATGTGCGGTTTGCGGTCGGGATGAACAAGGTGTCCTATGAGGTTGATGCCCAGGATGCCGCCTGGAACTCCGACACCGAATATGAAACCGGCAATATGGGCCATCGTCCGGGCATCAAGGGCGGGTATTTCCCGGTCAACCCGATTGATGACGGGCAGGATTTGCGCTCTGAGATGCTGTCCACCATGAAGCGCATCGGCATGAAGGTGGACAAGCACCACCACGAGGTTGCCTCTTGCCAGCACGAACTGGGCCTGATCTTCAGCTCGCTGACCATTCAGGGCGACGAATTGCAGAAATACAAATACGTGATCCACAATGTCGCCCATGCCTATGGCAAGTCGGCGACCTTTATGCCCAAACCGATCTATGGCGATAACGGCACCGGAATGCACGTCAACATGTCGATCTGGAAAGAGGGCAAGCCGCTGTTCGCCGGTGACAGATATGCCGATCTCAGCCAGGAAGCGCTGTGGTTTATCGGGGGTATCCTCAAACATGCCAGAACGCTCAACGCCTTCACCAACCCGTCCACCAATTCCTACAAGCGGCTGATACCGGGGTTCGAGGCCCCGGTTCTGCGGGCATATTCGGCGCGGAACCGCTCCGGCTGTGTGCGTATTCCGTGGACGGAAAGCCCGAAGGCCAAGCGTGTTGAGGCCCGTTTTCCTGACCCTGCCGCCAACCCCTATCTGGCCTTCTCGGCCCTGTTGATGGCCGGTCTTGACGGGATCAGGAACCGGACCGATCCGGGTCCGGCCTCGGACAAGGATCTCTATGATTTGCCGCCCGAGGAACTGGCCGGTATCCCGACCGTGTGCGCGTCGCTGCGTGAGGCGCTGGAAAATCTGGAGACCGACCACGATTTCCTGCTGGCGGGTGATGTGTTCACCACCGATCAGATCGAGGGGTATCTGGCGCTGAAATGGGAAGAGGTATATGCCTATGAGCACACCCCCCATCCGGTCGAATACAAGATGTATTACAGTTGCTAGGCAGCCGCCTGCGGCCCTTATGCTTTGCGAAAAGGCGTCCGGTGCGGCGCCTTTTCCTTTGCGCCCCTGCCCGAAAACGACAGGGCATCCGTCGCAATCGGAATGGCGGTGCGCGCGGTGGCCCATACGCTTTCCCCAGGAGGCCGCGCCATGGACACATATTATCGTCAGAGACGCAAGATTGATCCCTCAAGGGGGGCAAACCTTGGCGACGGCACCCCGAACGACAATGACCGCATGGAGATCGGCCCGACCGGGCTGGCCTTTGCCGAGTGGCAGGCCGCGGGCCTGCGCCTGCCTGACCTCGCACGGATGCGCGAATACCGCTGGCGTCGCCTGACCCGCCATGTCACCGACCGGGGCTATGGCGGGATACTGCTGTTTGACCCGCTCAACATCCGCTATGCGACCGACTCGACCAACATGCAGCTTTGGAACGCCCATAACCCGTTCCGGGCGCTGTTGCTCTGCGCCGACGGCTATATGGTGCTCTGGGACTTCAAGGCATCGCCCTTTCTGTCAGAGTTCAACCCGCTGGTGCGCGAGCAACGCACCGGGGCCGATCTGTTCTATTTCGACCGGGGCGACAAGATTGATGTCGCCGCGGACAGGCTGTCGGGGGAAATCCGTGACCTCATCCGCGACCACGGCGGCGGCAACATGCGGCTGGCGGTGGACAAGATCATGCTGCACGGCCTGCGCGCGCTCGAAGCACGAGGGTTTGAGGTGATGGAAGGCGAGGAAGTCACCGAAAAATGCCGCGCCGTGAAAGGCCCGGATGAAATCCTTGCCATGCGCTGCGCCGCTCATGCCTGCGAGGCCGCAGTGGCCGAGATGGAGCATTTCGCCCGCGAGAATGTGCCCCTGGGCCGGACCACCGAGGATGACATCTGGGCCGTCCTGCACGCCGGGAACATCCGGCGCGGCGGCGAATGGATCGAGACGCGCCTGCTGGCCTCCGGCCCCCGCACCAACCCGTGGTTTCAGGAATGCGGGCCGCGCATCACCGGGCCGGATGAAATCATCAGCTTTGATACCGATCTGATCGGCTGTTACGGCATTTGCGTCGATATAAGCCGAAGCTGGTGGATCGGCGACAGCCCCCCGCGCCCGGACATGGTTTATGCCATGCAGCACGCCCATGAGCACATCATGGCCAATATGGAGCTGCTGAAACCCGGCGTGATGATCCCGGACCTGATTGCGGGCGCGCACCGGCTGGATGAGCGCTTTCAGGCGCAGAAATACGGCTGCATGATGCACGGGGCGGGCCTGTGTGATGAATGGCCGCTGATTGCCTACCCGGATAATGCGGTCGAGGGGGCCTATGACTATCCGCTGGAGCCGGGGATGGTGCTGTGTGTCGAGGCGCTGGTCAGCGAGGTCGGCAAGGATTTCTCGATCAAGCTCGAAGATCAGGTGCTGATCACCGAAAGCGGCTATGAGAACCTGACGAAATACCCGTTTGATGCGCGCCTGATGGG
>JPPB01000129.1 GCA_001483205.1 alpha proteobacterium 3107 | reverse complement strand
GCCCTGAAACGGTCCACCGGACCGTTTCCGAGACGGGCCTCACCCCCCCACGGGGCGGCGCGTTCGCGCACCCCGTGCGGGCCGGACGCGGCCTTTCGGGCTGTTCACGCATCTGCCCCGGCAAACCGTCCGCCCGGCCCGGGCCAATAGGTCAGTGGTCTTGCCCTTATCCGCGGATAAGCACCCCCCCCCGTGTCGGGATGTTCGCGCCTCTGTCCGGGCAAAGTGCCCGCCACTTGCGCCCTGACAGGATCGGGCTTAGGGATTGTGATCAATTTTATGTCGCCACGCTACAGGCATGTGCATGGGCATGAGGATCATAGGCCCTGAGGGGCGGGCGGCAGAGGCAGACGGGGCCTCTGCCCTTTTGCACGGCTCTTGCGTCTGCATTGAGGCCCCCCCGGCGGCGGTTCTGATGATCGGCCCGTCGGGGGCGGGCAAATCGGCCCTGGCGCTGCAACTGACGGCCATCGGCTGCGCGCTGGTCGCCGATGACGGCGTGTGCATCCGGCGGCGGGGCGGAGCGCTGATTGCCACCGCGCCCGAGACCATCCGCGGACGGATCGAGGCGCGCGGCGTCGGTATCCTCTGTGTGCCTTTCGTGCAACAGGCCCCCCTGCGACTGGTCATCGATATGGGGCAGGCCGAGACCGGGCGGTTGCCGCAAGCGCGAAGATGCCGCATTCTGGGCGTTGAACTGCCCTTGCTTCACAAGGTCGGGAGCGCGCATTTCCCTGCGGCGATCCGGCATTATCTGAAAGGCGGCAGAACGGATTGAGCGCAAGGCAAAATGCAAGGCAAGGGGGCCGGACACCGGACATGACATCCGCCGGGACAGGACAGCGCCTGCTGCTGGTTGTCGGCCCCTCGGGGGCCGGGCGTTCAACCGCGATTGCCGCGCTTGAGGACATCGGATACGAAACCATCGACAACATGCCGCTGAGGTTGCTGCCGCGCCTGCTTGACGGCTCTCCCATTGACCGGCCACTGGCGCTTGGCATTGATGTGCGCAACCGGGATTTCAGCACCGGGGCGCTGATCAGCCTTATCGACGGCTTAGGCATGACCAAGGGGCTGACGGCAGAGGTCTTCTATCTTGAGTGCGACGCGGATGTGCTGCTGCGCCGCTATTCGGAAACCCGCCGCCGACATCCGCTTTCCCCGGCGGAAAGCCCCGAACTGGGCATCCGGCGCGAGGCCCGGCTGCTGGTGCCGATCCGGGCGCGGGCCGACATTCTGATCGACACGTCCGATCTGACCCCCCATGACCTGAAAGCCGAGGTGGGTGCGCTGTTTGCGCCGGACAGCACCCGTCGGCCTGCAATCACGGTCAGCTCTTTTTCCTACCGGCGGGGCGCGCCGCGCGGGGCCGACATGATCCTCGATTGCCGTTTCCTGCGCAATCCGCACTGGCAGCCGGAGCTGCGCCCCCTGGACGGGCGCAATGAGCAGGTTGCCGAATATGTCACCACCGATGAGCGGTTCGACAACTTCTTTGACAAAGTGGCGGATTTGGCGCAAATGCTGCTTCCGGCCTATATGGACGAGGGCAAGGCGCATTTTTCCATAGGTTTCGGCTGCACCGGCGGGCGGCATCGCTCGGTTGTGGTCGCGGAGAGGTTGGCGCGCGCCCTGACCGCTGCCGGGTGGCGGGTGTCAGTCCGGCATCGGGAACTCGGGCGGCAGCCACAGGCGGCAGCGTCCGGCAAGCAGGAAGGCATCGCGTGATCGGGATCGTGATCGTTGCCCACGGGGGGTTGGCCCGTGAATACAAGGCCGCCGTCGAGCATGTCGTCGGCGCGCAGGAAACCCTGCGGGCGATCTCGATTGAGGTCGCCGATGACCGGGCCGCGAAGGAACAGGAAATCTGCGATGCCGCCGATGCGGTGGACCGGGGCGACGGGGTGGTGGTTGTCACCGACATGTTCGGCGGCTCGCCCTCTAACCTGTCGATGCGCGCCTGTCGTGCGGAAAACCGCAAGGTGATCTACGGGGCCAACCTGCCGCTTCTGGTCAAACTGGCCAAATGCCGCCGCAAGCCTTTTGTGCAGGCGGTCGAGGCGGCACTGGCGGCGGGCAGGCGCTATATCGACAGTTGCAACGGCGCTTCGGAGGGGGAGGTTTCGCGTGGCGACAAGAACGTTTGTGATCGTGAATGAAAAGGGCCTGCACGCCCGCGCGTCGGCCCGGCTGGTCGAGGTGGTCGAGGCCCATGATGCCTCGGCTGAGGTGTCCCGCGACGGGCTGACCGCGGCGGGGGATTCGATCATGGGGCTGCTGATGCTGGCCGCCGCCAGGGGAACGTCGGTTGAGGTGACCACCCGCGGGCCGGAGGCCGACAGGCTTGCCGATGCGCTTGAGGCGCTGATTGCCGACGGGTTTGGCGAGGATTTTTGAACCGGCGGGGCGGGTTGGCCGCCGGTGCGCCAATAGGTCAGAGATGTTGCCCTTATCCGCGGATAAGCCACGGCCCCCCTTGCCGGGCTGCTCCCGCATCTGCCCCGGCAAAGCGCTTGCCACTGGCGCACCACCCCCCGGCCATGATTTACTGCTTGTCAAGCCATAGCGCCTTAAGGAAGGTCGTATCGGCACGGCGAAAGCCCGAATGCCGACAGGATACACGAACAGGGGCGCGCGCGTGATGATGAGGAGCAGTCAATGCCGGGCATTGTAACCAAGGCCATCTTTCCCGTTGCCGGAATGGGAACCCGCTTTCTGCCCGCCACCAAGGCGGCACCGAAGGAAATAATGACCCTGGTGGACAGGCCGTTGATCCAGTATGCGATTGACGAGGCCCGCGCCGCCGGGATCAGGGAGTTCATCTTTGTCACCGCCCGCGGCAAGAGCGCGCTCGAAGATTATTTCGACCGCGCACCGGAGCTTGAAAACCTGCTTAAGGAAAAGGGCCGGGATGATCTGCTCGACATCCTGCAACCGACCAACATGGACAGCGGGGCAATCGCCTATATCCGGCAGAACCGTCCGCTGGGTCTGGGTCATGCGGTGTGGTGCGCCCGCCGGCTGATCGCCAATGAGCCTTTCGCGGTTATCCTGCCCGATGACGTGATCGCGGCGGAAAAACCCTGTTTGCAGCAGATGGTCGAGGCGTATGAGACAACCGGCGGGTCGATGGTGGCGGCGATGGAAGTGCCGCCGGAGCATGTCTCTGCCTACGGCGTTCTGGATGTGAAACAGGACATGGGGGCGATGGTCTCGGTCAGGGGGATGGTCGAAAAACCCGCGCCGGGGTCTGCGCCCTCCAGCCTTGCGGTTATCGGGCGCTACATCCTGTCGCCCCATGTTCTGGACAATCTGAACCGGATCGGGGCGGGCGCGGGCGGCGAGGTGCAGTTGACCGACGCGATTGCCGAAGAGATCAGCAGCGGGCGCGACGTATACGGCCTGCGGTTTCGGGGGCAGCGTTTTGACTGCGGGTCGAAGGCCGGGTTCCTGCGGGCCACGGTTGCCTTCGGGCTGGCCCGTGACGATTTGCGCGATGACCTGTCGCGGTATCTGGCGGAGCTCGGGCCGGGCCGCCATGGGGCTCCGCCTGGCTGAGCTCATATGCAGAGGTCATTGCTGGCAACCGGGATAAGGGGGATGGTGTCATGCGCCTCGCAACAGCGGTGAGGGCAGCGCCCGGCCCGGCGGAAGCGAAGCGCCCGCCATGGGGCGGGGCGGGCGCT
>JPPB01000128.1 GCA_001483205.1 alpha proteobacterium 3107 | reverse complement strand
CGCGATCATCGGTTTCATCCTTGCCGAGGTCGGGCTGTGACCCGGTTCCGCACCTTCGCCATCATGGGCTGGTCGGGCGACGGGGGCACCGGGCCGGCCCCGCCCGAAACCGCGCCCATAGCCTCTGTCGTGCGGGACGGGCACAGCACTGCCCCGGAATACCTGCGCGACCGGCGCGCCGCCGAGGACTGGCTGGCCACCCTCATTGAGGCCGAATCCGCCGCCGGGCGACGCCTGATGCTGGGCTTTGACATTCCCTTCGGCACCCCGAAGGGCTTTGCCCGCGCGCTGACCGGGGCGGATGATCCGTTCGCCCTCTGGGACTGGCTGAGGGCACGGGCAGAGGCAGCCCCCGATGGCCCCGACATCAGCGGCCTGCCCCGCGACAAGACGGATGGCCTCACCCCGTTTCCCGCCTGTCGTCAAACCGAAAAACCCCTTGGGCTGGCCACCGATTGCTGGCGGACAGAGGGCGCGGACGCACCGCTCGGGCGGATGATGACCGGCCTGCCGGTGCTTGCCCGCCTGCGCCACCGGTTCAGGGGCAGGCTGGCGGTCTGGCCGTTCGAGCCCCCGGACAAACCGGTGGTCTTCGTCGAAACCCGGCCATCGCTGACCCTTGGCCCCCCGCCCCAAGCCATGACCGGGGCCGCCCGGCCCACAGAGCATATGGCCCTGAAGCTCGCCCACATGCCGCCCGAAGACCTGGCGCAACTCCTGAATGTCCGTGCACCCGAAGAGGGCTGGATCCTGGGCGTTGCGCCTGATCTTGCCCCCCCGCCCCTGCGGGATGACTGCTTTGCCATGCCGCGCGGGGTGGACTGGATACCGGTTGACACAGCGCTGGAGCGCCTGCAGGCCATTCTTCGCCCCGTAACCGGTGTGGAAACCGTGCAAAGCGGCGCGGCTGACGGACGCATTATCGCCCGTGACTGCATCGCCGCCCGTGCCCATCCGCCCGCGGCGAACGCGGCGGTGGACGGTTACGGTTTCGCCCATGCCGCCATCGGGGACGGGGTGCAGACCCTACAACTGGCACCGGGGCGCGCGGCGGCGGGGCGGCCTTTTGCGGGCGCGGTTCCGCACGGCGCGGCCATCCGTATCCTGACCGGGGCCGCTCTGCCCGAGGGCGTTGACACCGTGGTGCTCGAAGAAGACACCACCACCGACGGGGCGCGGATTGCCTTTGCCGGGCCGGGCCGGGCCTTTGCCAATACGCGCGCGGCGGGCGAGGATGTGCAGGCGGGCGATCCGGTGCTGTGCGCCGGGCGGCTGTTGCGCCCCCCCGACATTGCCCTGCTCGCGGCCTGTGGTATCGGCGAGGTTGCCGTTCACCGCCGCCTGCGGGTGGGTGTGCTGTCCACCGGCGATGAGCTGCTGGCCGACCCGTCGGTCCCGGCAGGGCCGTATGATGTCTATGACGCCAACCGCCCGATGCTGTTGTCGCTGGTCCGGCGCTGGGGATATGAGGCGGTCGATCTTGGCCATGCGCCGGACGATACGGCAGAGATTGCCGCGCGGCTGGACCGGGGGGCCGCGCGCGCCGATGCGATCCTGGTATCGGGCGGAGCCTCTGCCGGGGATGAAGATCACGTCTCGCGCCTGCTGAGGGACCGGGGGGCGTTGTCAAGCTGGCGGGTGGCGATGAAGCCGGGGCGTCCGCTGGCGCTGGCCCTCTGGGGCGGCGCGCCGGTGTTCGGCCTGCCGGGAAACCCCGTCGCCGCCTTTGTCTGCGCGCTGATCTTTGCCCGGCCCGCGCTTTCGGCGCTGTCCGGGGCGGGGTGGGTGCGCCCGTTCGGTTTTGAGGCACCTGCGGCGTTCGGCAAGTCAAAGAAGCCCGGTCGTCGGGAGTATCTGCGCGCGCGCCTTGATGCGGCGGGGCGGGTCGAGGTGTTCCGGTCCGAGGGGTCGGGGCGGATCAGCGGGCTTGTCTGGGCGACGGGGCTGGCGGAACTGCCGGACGGGGCGGTTGAGGTGACCCCCGGCGCGCCGGTCCGGTTTCTGCCTTATGCGGGGTTCGGGTTATGAAAAACCCCTGCATGATGGCCTGAGCCGGGCACCCCTCGCCCGCACATCCCGCCTGCCCCCTCACCCCCAACCGGCATCCTGCATTTCGCGCAGGCGGCTCGCGGTGCGATCAAACTCGAAACGGCCCTCGCCCTCGACATACAGCATCTCGGGCGGTGCGGCGGCGGAACAGATCAGACGCACACGGGCCTCATAGAGCGCATCCACCAGCGTCACAAACCGCCTGGCCTCGTTATAATTCGACCGCCCCAGTTGCGGAATGTCCTCAAGGATCAGCACCCGCACCGCCCCGGCCAGCGCCAGATAATCCGCAGGCCCCAGCGCCCGCCCGCAGAGGTCAAAGAACCCCGCCCGCGCCGCGCCGCCCCAAAAGGCCGACAGCACCACCCGGCGGCCCTGCACCATCAGCGTCAGCGACTCGGCCCGCCCGCCGGTCAGACTGTCCCAGATGCGCGCAACCCCGGCGCGAGCCTCTGCGGTGATCGGGGTGAAATAGACCTGCGCCCCGGCCAGACGCCCCTGACGATAATCTCCGGGACCGGCCAGTTCGTGAACCGTCATATTCCGCCTGAGCGTGTCGATAAAGGGCAGGAACAGTTGCCGGTTCAGCCCGTTCTTATACAGGTCATCCGGTGCCCGGTTCGAGGTCGCAACCACCACGACACCGGCCTGAAACAGTGCCTCGAACAGACGGCCCACAATCATCGCATCGGTGATGTCGGTGATCTGCATTTCATCAAGCGCCAGCAGGCGGAGCGACCGGGCGGTCTGATCCGCGACCGGGGCGAGCGCGTCCTCTGCCCCGTCCTGCCGCGCCTTGTGCAGGGCGGCGTGGATGTCCTGCATGAAGGCGTGGAAATGCACCCGGCGCTTTTCGGCAATGTCCAGATGCCGGACGAAAAGGTCCATCAGCATGGATTTGCCGCGCCCGACGCCGCCCCAGAGATACAGCCCGGCAGGGGCGTCCGCGCGCGGGCGGCGCAGCAGCCCGTTCAGAAGGCCGCGCCGGGGGGCGGGCTGTGCCTCGAGACGCGCGCGCAGGTGGTCAAGACGCGACAGCGCCGCGATTTGCGCCGGATCGCGGACGAGATCACCGTCCCCGGCCATCCGGTCATAGATTTCGGTCAGCGTTGTGCTCATGTCCCGCGCCCCGGCGATGCGCCGTTCATAACCGGCACGGACGGGCCGCGCCAGAATGAAAAGGCAGGTGCATGGCGGGGGGCTGCGGGAAAAGACCTCTGCATGATGGCTGAACCGGGCAGCCGCCTGCCCGAGCGGGCCGGGCGCGGGTTTTCGGGCTGTTCGCTGTCCCCGCAAACAGGGCCGGGCCTTATCCGCGGGTAAGGTTGGGGCTTATCCGCGGATAAGGGCAGCATTGCTGACATATTGGCCTGCGCCGGGCAGGTGTCTCGCCGCGACAGATGCGCGAACACCCCGCAAGGCCGCGTCCGGTCCGGCAAGGGTAGGCGCGAACGCGCCGCCCCGTGGGGGGGCGGGACGGCGCGGCCCGATCTTGCGACCGGGCGGGACGGGTTGGTTGCCGATGCGCCCATATGCAGAGGTCTTGGCCCCGCAAATCGGGCCATGCCTTATCCGCGGGTAAGGTTGGGGCTTATCCGCGGATAAGGGCAGCATCGCTGACCTATTGGCCTGCGCCGGGCAGGTGTCTCGCCGCGACA
>JPPB01000127.1 GCA_001483205.1 alpha proteobacterium 3107 | reverse complement strand
CGTCCGCGTCCTGCACCGGCGTGCCGATGGTCCCGTTCTCAACCGTGAAGTGCGTGGCCGCCAGCGCATCCACTTGCACCGCATTGCCGTCGTCGTCGAAAAACTCAACCAACACCTGCACCTCACAGCCCTGCCCGTCACCGGGATCGGACGAGCGCAACCCCTTATCGGAACTGCCCTGCGGACTTTCCGGCAACGACCCCGACAGCCGCACATCCAGCAGGCTGGCCGCCAGGGGTGTTGCTATATTGGTCGACGAGTCTCCTGTCACTGTGCCCGCCACCGCGCGCAACCCGAACCCATAGGCCTGTCCGTTATCAAGCCCCGTCACCGTGTGCGAAACCGTCTCTGCCGTCGCCCCGGATATGTCCGCCCATTCGCCCCAGTCCACCGCATCGGTTGCGGTGTCATACGCACCATAGCGCACCTGCCAGCCCGTGATCGTGCCGTCATATTCCGGCGCTTGCCAGCCGAGTTGCATCTCGCCGTCGCCCGGCGTCACCGCGACCGTCGGCGCGCCCGGAGGCACGATTTGCGGTGCCGGTGCCGGGGTCGGATCACCATTCCGCAGGCTCACAGACACCACATCGCCGATGTTGCCCGCACTCCAGGACGGCGCAGTGGTCCAGTAGCGGTTGCCGAAGAAGCCCTCTCGATTTCGTTCGTTAAAATAGCCAACCGTGTCGCTGAAGCGGAAATCTTCATCGCCGATCCTCAGAACCCATTCCGAGGGGTCGGTGTATTCAGATGGGTAGTTGTCTCGCATGGGTCGGCCTGTTCCGAAGGACAGCAACAGCCGCCCCGGCATGGCCGAGGGCTTGGTCTCGAAGGTGAGAAACTCATCAATCGAGTAGTCCACATCATCAAACGTGAAGGTTCTGGCGTTGAGGGCACCGGTCACCGGATCGCTAGGCCCGACATCGACATATCCCCACGAGGTGGGCCATCCGCTTAAGCGCTCTTGTCCGATGGTCAGGCAGGCGCTCCAGAAGGTTGTTTCAGGCAGGTTATTGTGCGTGCATCCGTCCCCGGAGGTTGCATGGGCGGTTGGGGCGGAGGCCGCGAAGAGCAGCGAGCAGGCAAAGGGCAGGCCGAAACCGCCCCTGACCCGTTTCCGCAGACCGGGCGGGCCATCCGGTGCAGCGGCGCGCGCCCCGCCAAACAGGGGCGCATATCCCACGGCCAGCACGTCCCGGCGAATCACCGCCATGGCGTCGGCCATGCGGCCCTGTCCGGTTCTGTTGCTTATCGGGCTGCTGGCACAACGGGCAGCAGAGCGGGTTTCGGCTGTCGGCTGCCGGTGGTTCCCGATTGCAGCGTTATAAAAGCCTTTCTCTGTCAACCGCATAACCTTACCTCTCTCGATTCGGGTATGGCTGTAACACCGGCACTTCGCTTTAGCGGTCAGACCGGAGAAGCGAGGCAGACGGTTCGCCATTCCCTTTGCGTTTTGCGCTCATCAGCAGGGTTAATCATGCACGTTTTTTGCATTATGTCTAACGTTTTTTATATTGTGTCCAAATTTTCATGTTTTGAAAAATACGGGCCTGTTGGCGTTTATCAGGGTTGAATAATGGCCGCTGCAAGGAAGATGAAAAATATATAGCCTGACACCCGGATTTTGAGTTCAAGCCCCGGCCCTGTTCCCGCCCGGCATTCCGCAGCGGTCTTTTGAAACCCTGGCGCGCCCGAGAGGATTCGAACCTCTGACCTCTGCCTTCGGAGGGCAGCGCTCTATCCGGCTGAGCTACGGGCGCGCGGGGTAAGCCGTTGAGCGGGGATATAGGGCATTGCGCCCGGCCCCGCAATCACTGATTCATCTTCAGCCGAACAGCTCCTGGCACAGCTCAAGCGCCTCGACCAGCCGGTCAACCTCTTCCTGCGTATTGTAAAGCCCGAAAGAGGCCCGCGCGGTCGCCGTCACCCCAAGATGCCGCATCAGCGGTTGCGCGCAGTGATGGCCCGCCCGCACCGCAACGCCCTTCTGGTCAAGAATGGTCGATATGTCATGGGGGTGCGCCCCCCCGTTCATGGTCAGGGAAAAGATCGCCCCCTTGCCCGGCGACCGGCCCTGAACATTCAGCCAGTTGATGCCCTCCAGCCGGTCACGGGCATAATCGCGCAGCCCCCGCTCATGGGCCGCAACCCGCGCCATTCCCAGCCCGGTCAGATAATCAAGCGCCGCCCCCAGCCCGATCATCTGCACAATCGCCGGGGTTCCGGCCTCGAACTTCATCGGCGGGTCGTTATAGCTGACGGTCTCTTGCGTCACCTCGCGGATCATATCCCCCCCGCCCATAAAGGGGCGCATTTCCGCCATCCGGTCCTCATGCACGTAAATCGCGCCCGAGCCGGACGGACCATAGAGCTTGTGCCCGGTGATGGCATAGAAATCGCAGCCAATATCGCGCATATCCACCGGCATGTGAACCGCGGCCTGCGACCCGTCGATCAGCACCGGCACCCCCCGCGCCCGCGCGCCGTCGCAAATCGCCTTTACATCAACCACGGTTCCCAGCACGTTCGACATGTGGGTGACCGCAATCAGGCGCGTTTTCGGGCCGATTGCCGCCAGCATCCGTTGCGGGTCAAGCTCGCCGCGCGCGTCAACATCCACCCATTTCAGCACCACCCCCTGACGTTCGCGCAGGAAATGCCAGGGAACGATATTGGCGTGATGCTCCATCACCGACAGGATGATCTCATCCCCTGCCCGCAGGCGCGGCGCGGCCCAGCCATAGGCGACCATATTGATGCCCTCGGTCGTCCCGCTGTTCATTATGATCCGGTTCTCATTGCCCGCGCCCAGGAAATCCGCGATCTTGCCGCGCACGGCCTCGTATTTCTCAGTCGCAATGCCGGAAAGCGTGTGCAGCCCGCGATGGACATTGGCGTATTCAAGCGCATAGGCCCGTGTCACCGCGTCAATCACCGCCTGCGGCTTTTGCGCCGAGGCCCCGTTGTCGAGATAAACCAGCGGCCTGCCGTTCACCTGCCGGGACAGGATCGGAAAATCCCTGCGGATTGCCGCGACATCATAGGTGTTCGCATCATCAGCGGTCATGTCACGCCCCCCCCACGGCCCAGCAGGACGCCAAGCATCATCATCAAAAGTGCCATTGCCAGCAGGCTGAGGATGACGGCGATCAGCAGGATGACAAGGGTTCGGCCCAGGGGCGCGTCCGACAGCGCCACCGAGACGAAATTGAGCGCCAGCCAGCCCGAATAAAGGTTAACGGCCATCAGAAAGAACAGCCCCAGGCCGGGGGCAAGCAGGAAAACCGCCAGAACCAGGCCCGCGGCCAGCGCCGCGACGGTCCTGAACCAGACCAGCGCCAGCAGAATGTCGGTGAAACGCTGTTCCCGGCCCTCGGTCACGGTGGCCAGCCGGGTCAGGAACGTCGCCGCCAACACCATCAGGCAGGCCTTGCTGAGCGCCATCGGCACCGGTGCGGGCGCGACCAGAAGCATCCCCACAGCCTCGGCCATGTCCGCAAGCGGCCCGAGCAGAAGCGAATCGACAATCGTGCTTAACAGCGTGGCAATGGCAAAGCCCAGCCAGATGGCTTGCGGCCCCGGCTTCAGCGCCTGAAGCGCACGCATTGCGTCAGCAGGGGCACGGAACGACAGGCCCAGCAATTCGACGAAGGTCATCGGTGAAGATGTGCTGCTCATGGCTTGCTTTCCCGGTCAGGCGGGGCGGGGGCGGTCTCTGCAAACCCC
>JPPB01000126.1 GCA_001483205.1 alpha proteobacterium 3107 | reverse complement strand
TGGCCGAGCAGGGCGTCAGCCAACTGGTCAGCGTTGATCTGGAAAGGGCCGAGGCGCTGGTTGCCTGAGCCTATTTTAGCGACCGGGCGCATTGGCCACCCGGACCGATCACAAGGCTTGCAGGCAACGAATGACGGGCAACCAGTGCGGCGTTTTTCATATCATTGCCCTGGGCCCGAATGCTGGCCTTTTCAGTGGAAAGTCCATGGTCAATCCACCTGTGAGCCAGTCGCCGCTCAAGTTCCGCGGGCTTCACATCAAGTCGGATGGAGAAATCCCAGCTCAAGGCCAAGCTTCGCCAGACCGGGGCATCAAAGAGCAGGTAATTTCCTTCGACCAACACCGTATCGCACTCAGGCCCGACAGAACCGGCCCCCCCGATAGCAAGGTCTCGATCACGATCAAAGGTCGGGTAGAATACCTGCCTGTCATTGGCCAGGGCTGGGACTAGGCGCAGCAACCCGGCGGAATCAAATGTCTCCGGAGCACCCTTCCGGTTCAGAAAACCAAGCTCTGACAGAACTGTGTTGTCGAGATGAAAGCCATCCATGGGCACGACCTCGGCAGGATACCCCGCCCCGGTCATCAGTCGGGCCAGTATGGTGGAGATTGTGGATTTTCCGGAGGCCGGTGGGCCAGCTATTGCAACCAGCCTTCGGCGTCCATGGCGAGGCGCTGCCAGGACTGGGTCTAACACCGCCCCGGCAATAGCGTCAGGTGTCTTCATGCAGCATCCTTGGCGGGAGGCTCCTTGGCACCGGTCATAAAGGCGACCGCATCTGACATCGTATAATCTCTGGGATCAATCGTGCAAAGCCGCTTGCCCAGACGGTGAATGTGAATGCGGTCTGCAACCTCGAAGACATGGGGCATATTGTGGCTGATCAGGATGATCGGGATACCACGGGCACGGACATCCTTGATCAGTTCCAGCACACGGCGGCTTTCCTTGACCCCCAGAGCCGCCGTTGGTTCATCCATGATGATGAATTTTGAGGCAAAGGCGGCGGCGCGGGCCACGGCGACACCCTGGCGCTGACCGCCAGAGAGGGTCTCGACGGGCTGTTTGATGGACTGAACGGTCATCAACCCAAGCTCGGTGAGCTTCTCACGGGCGAATGTCTCCATGGCCGGTTTGTCGAGCATCCGAAACCAGTCGCCCAACAGACCCTTCCGCCGGATTTCGCGCCCGGTGAACATGTTATCAGCAATCGACAGCGCCGGAGAAAGGGCAAGGTTTTGATACACAATCTCGATCCCCATTTCACGGGCTTCGATGGGCGACGTGAAGTTCACTGGCTGCCCTTCGATCAGGATTTCGCCCTCGTCGGGCCGGACGGCCCCGCAGATTGCCTTGACGATTGACGACTTCCCTGCGCCGTTGTCCCCGATGACCGCCAGGATTTCACCTGGCCGAAGCTCGAAATCGGAGTGGTCGATTGCGGTCACGCGCCCGTAACGCTTTACAATCCCGCGGGCCTGGACGATTGGCGTGACGTTATCAGACATTATGCCGAAACCCTTCTGATCCACTGATCAATGGCGACCGCTATGATGATGAGCCAGCCAATGGCAAAGACCTGCCAGAGCACATCGACCCCGGAAAGACGAAGGCCGGAGCGGAAGACGCCCACAATGAGCGCTCCGAAAAGCGCCCCGAAGATTGATCCGCGACCACCGAAGAGCGAGATACCTCCGATCACCACAGCGGTGATACTGTCGAGATTGCCTTCATAGAACGATTGCGGGGAAATCGAGCCGACCCGTCCGATGGACGCCCAGCCAGCAAGTCCGCAGACGAATCCGGCCATAGCGTAGACACTCAAAAGCGTTCTGTCGGTCCGTATACCGGACAGCTCTGCCGCTTCCTTGTCGTCACCGGTGGCGTAAACATGGTGCCCCCAGGCGGTTTTGTTCAGCATATACCAGAGCACGACAAAAATCAGAACCATCAGGATGGCGCTGAGTGTTATACGTGCCCCACCGACATTGAATGCCGCTCCGAAGAATTTCAGAAACGGAGCCTCAGCGTCGATGTCCTGCCCCCTGATCGACTGTGCCCCGGATAACCACAGAAGCAGCGCATAGAAGATCGACCAGGTACCGAGCGTTGTAATGAATGGCGGCAGCCTGATCCGGGTGATCAGAAGACCGTTCATAAGTCCCGCTGCTGCTCCGCCGCCAAAGCCGGTCAGGATCGCAATTCCGGACGGGACACCCATATAAACGGCCAAGTTCCCCATGATAACCGACATCAGAACCATGATGGCCGCGACCGAGAGGTCAATCCCGGCGGTGATGATGATCAGCGATTGAGCAGCGGCCAGCATCCCGATGATCGAGACTTGCTGAAGGATCAGGCTGAGGTTGAAAGCGGAAAAGAACCGACCACCGGCAATCAGTCCGAATACGACAATACTGATGACCAGGACGATGACCGGGACAAGCGTCGGATTGTTGTGAAGAACATGTTGAATGCGATCCAGCACCGTGTGATGGGTAACTTCAAACCGGGCGACCTCGGCTTCGCTTTGGTCAAGGTTCAGTTCAAAGCTCTGGCCTTTTTGGTCTTGCGTTGGTTCAGGCATGACAATCCCCCCTGCCGCGAGCTTAGATCGTGACACCTTGTTGGGTCAAAGGCTTTGGGTGGGTGTTCGGGCTTGGCAGGGGCGCAAACACCCCTGCCGGTATCATCAGGTTATGGGATCAACCCCAGCACTTTTCCAGACCTTCAGCCGAGGTCAGAGACGGGATGCCGTCCACAGGTTCGTCCGTGATCAGCTCAACGCCGGTGTTGTAGAAGTCGAGTCCTTCAGAGTTCTGCGGCTTCACACCATTGTCGGCCCAGTCCTTGATTGCTTCGATGCCTTTTGAGGCCATCAGCAGCGGGAACTGCATTGAGGTCGCGCCGATCACGCCAGCACCAATGTCCCTGACGCCGGGGCAACCGCCATCAACCGAGACGATCAGAACACCCTCTGTCTTGCCGAAGGACTTGAGCGCTTCGTAAGCCCCTGCCGCCGCCGGTTCGTTGATAGTGTAGACCAAGTTGATGTCCGGGTCGATCTGAAGAAGGTTTTCCATCGCGGTCCGACCTCCGTCGGGCGAGCCGTTGGTCACGTCGTTACCCACGATGCGCGAGTCGTCTTCATCACCAATGTCAGTCGGATCTTTGATGTCAATCCCGAACCCGTGCAGGAATCCGTTGTCACGTTGGTAGTCTACGGAAATTTCCGAGGCATTCAGATCAAGCAGGGCAATCTTTGCATTCGCCGCATCCGCGCCCATCTTGGCAGCAGCCCACTGGCCGATCAGGACACCAGCTTTGAAATTGTCGGTGGCAAAGGTCGCGTCTGCCGCATCTGCGGGTTCAAACTGCGTGTCCAGTGCGATGACAAGGACGCCAGCTTCGCGGGCCTGGGTCACGACCGGGACCAGCGCACGGCTGTCGGTTGGGGTAATCAGGATACCCTTGGCACCGGAAGCGATGCAGGTTTCAACCGCAGCAACCTGAGTTTCCACATCCCCGTCATACTTACCGGCGAACGTCGAAAGGGTGATGCCATTTGCATTGGCTGCTTCCGTCGCGCCTTCCTTCATTTTCACGAAGAAGGGGTTGGTATCGGTTTTTGTAATCAGGCAGGCGTTGATGTCTGCAAAGGCTCCGCCAGCCGAAGCGACAAGAGCAAGAGCCGAGGTTACGAGAAATTTCTTCATGGAGTCCTCC
>JPPB01000125.1 GCA_001483205.1 alpha proteobacterium 3107 | reverse complement strand
TCGACGGCGGCCTCAGCGCCGAGTTTTTCGGGGCCGCCGACGGTATCGGCCTGTCCGGGGATCAGCAGACCTACACCGCAGGCGTCTCCATCAACTTCAGATTCTAGGGCACCGCCCCACCAATATCATATGAAGACCTCTGCATATTGGCTCAGCCGGGCGGGACAATTTGGTCGCCGATGCTCCTTCGCCCGGCTGTGCTGGCAAGGCCTGCGCCTGATCACTGGTATTCGTCGGAACATTGAGCACACAAGACACCGCTCCCCGACAAACGCATTCGCCCATATCCTGCCCTGCCCCACCGCTTACATGCCCGCAGAGCAGAAAGTCAAAATGAAGGTCGTCGCTTATCCATAATTCGGGTAGATATTGCAGGATACGGGATCAAAACCACCAACCCGTGGAGCAACAGATGAACCCGGTAGAGATTGAAGAAGCCATATCAGCCCTGGCCGAACAACCGTTCGACCCCGGCGAATTTCCGTTCGCCTTCCTGGAGGCCTTCGGCAACAGGGCGACGACGATCAAACGCCTGCGCACCGGGTCAACCAACAAATCCGACCTTGGCGGCGTGCTGCAAACCAACAACATCCACATCAAGGTCTGCAATCCGGGCGCGGTGGCCGAAACGCTCATCGCCCTGCGCAACAGCCCCGCGACCACGCACAAACGCCACCGGGTCAAATTCATCCTCGCCACCGATGGCCTGACGCTGGAGGCCGAAAACCTGAACTCAGGCGACACCATCGCCTGCAACTACACAGATTTCCCTGACCATTTCGGCACCTTCCTGCCCCTTGCGGGCATTTCCACCGTCAGACAAATCACCGAAAGCACGTTCGACATCAGGGCCACGGGCCGCCTCAACAAACTCTATATCGAACTTCTGAAACACAACCCCGACTGGGGCACCGCCGACCGCCGCCATGACATGAACCGCTTCATGGCCCGGCTGATCTTTTGCTTTTTCGCCGAGGACACCTCGATCCTGAACCGCAAAGACCTCTTCACCCAAACCGTCAGTCAAATGAGCGCCAACGACAGCTCTGACACCCATCAGATCATCTCTGAACTGTTCCGCGCCATGAAAACCCCCGCCACCGACCGCGCGGACGCAAAACTGCCCCGCTGGGCAAATGACTTCCCCTATGTGAACGGCGGGTTGTTTTCGGGCCGCACCGATGTGCCGCGCTTTTCCAGGGCCGCGCGCTCTTACCTGCTGCACATCGGCAGCCTCGACTGGACCAAAATCAACCCCGACATCTTTGGCTCCATGATCCAGGCCATCGCCGATGATGAGGAACGCGGCGCATTGGGGATGCACTACACATCCGTGTCCAATATCCTCAAGGTGCTCAACCCGCTCTTCCTTGATGATCTGCGCGCACAGCTTGAGGCGGCGGGCGACAACACCCGCAAACTGCTCAACCTGCGCGCCCGGATTGCCAAAATCCGCGTCTTTGACCCTGCCTGCGGATCGGGCAATTTCCTTGTCATCGCCTACAAGGAAATGCGCGTCATCGAGGCCGAGATCAACCGGCGGCGTGACGAACCGAACCGGCGCACGGATATTCCGCTGACCAACTTTCGCGGCATTGAACTGCGTGATTTCCCCGCCGAGATCGCCCGCCTTGCGCTGATCATCGCCGAATATCAGAGCGACGTGCTGCATCGCGGACAGAAAGAGGCGCTGGCCGAATTTCTGCCGCTGGATGCCGAGAACTGGATCACCCAGGGCAATGCGCTCAGGCTGGAGTGGCTGAGCATCTGCCCGCCGACCGGCAAAACGGTGGATATGCGCGGCGAAGACCTGTTCATGTCGCCGTCGGAAAAGCCGCAGATCGATTTCGAGAATGAGGGCGGCGAAACCTATATCTGCGGCAACCCGCCCTATCTTGGCTCTACCTGGCAGGGCAGTGAACAGAAAGAAGACCTGCAACACATCTTTGCGGGCCGGGTCAAAAACTGGAAGTCGCTGGATTACGTGGCGGGCTGGTTTATGAAGGCCGCCGACTATGGCCTGCACACCCGATGCACGGCGGCGTTTGTGTCCACCAATTCGATTTGTCAGGGGCAACAGGTGCCGATCCTCTGGCCCCCGATCCTTGCCACCGGGCAGGAAATCAGCTTTGCCCATACATCGTTCAAATGGGCCAACCTTGCCAGCCATAATGCAGGTGTGACTGTCGCCATCATCGCCATTTCAAACCGTGCAGGCCCGACGCGCAGGCTCTTTGCCCTGAATGAGCAGGGCGAGACGATGATGAAAGAGGCGGACAACATCAATGCCTATCTGGTGGCGGCGCCGAATGTCATCGTTCAGAAGGCCGGCAAGCCCCTGAACGGCTGCGCTGAAATGAGCTTTGGCAACAAGCCCGTTGACGGCGGCCATCTGCTTTTGAGCAGTGATGAGGTTGAGGCGCTGGCGCTGACGCCTGAACAACGCCGCCGCTTCATTCGCCGGATTTACGGCTCTAAAGAGTTCATTCGCGGGCTTGTGCGTTATTGCCTGTGGATCGGGGATCAGCATCTTGCGGAAGCGATGCAAATCCCCGCTATCAAGGCGCGTATAGAGGGCGTTCGGAAAATGCGCCTCGCCAGCCGTGACAAGGGTGCGAATGAAATGGCAAGGCGCGCACACCAGATGCGCGAGATGAATATCGGGAAAGCTCACACTATCGTGGTGCCTGCCGTCTCATCTGAAAGGAGAGAGTGGCTTCAAATTGGGCTCATTGACAGCTCGGCAACAGTAACAAATCGGAATTTTGCTTTATATGATGCCCCAATATGGAATTTGGCGATTTTGTCTTCCAGATTTCACCTTATTTGGGTTGATGCCGTTTGCGGGAAGTTAGAGACGCGATTCAATTATTCCAACACCCTCGGTTGGAACACCTTCCCCGTCCCCAAACTGACCGAAAAGAACCGCGCCGATCTGACCCGCGCCGCCGAAGACATCCTGCTGGCCAGAGAAGCACATTTCCCCGCCACCATCGCCGATCTCTACAAAGCCGGTGCCATGCCCGAAAACCTGCGCGCCGCCCATGACCGCAATGATGAGGTGCTGGAACGCATCTATATCGGCCGCCGCTTTCGCAATGACACCGAGCGGTTGGAAAAGCTGTTCGGGATGTATACAAGGATGGTAACACGGGGTGGGGATACCTGAATGTTTGAATGGGATCCTGCAAAGAATGCCAGGAATATGGAAAAGCATCGTATCCGCTTTGAAGAAGCAAGGCATATCTTTGACGGACCGGTGCTGACCGGCACTGATCTACGCGACTATGGCGAGCAGCGTGAAATCAGCCTTGGTCGCCTCGAAAATGAAGTCGTTCTGTGTGTTGTCCATACCAAACGACAGGGTGTCACACGGATCATCAATGCCCGAAAGGCCAACAGGAAGGAAAGGAGGCTTTTCGATGAGTATATCAAAAAGGCGGCTGGATGAAATAGCCGCAATGACAGACGAAGACATTGATACCTCTGACATTCCAGAGATGGCAGAGGCATTTTTCGCGAACGCCAGACTCCACCTGCCCGGCGGTCAGGCAGCAACAGGTCGTGGGGCAAACATCGCTGGCCAGCCCAGAGGTTTCAGTGATATTCCCTCTGTCTCTGTCAGCTATGCCCGGAATGGCCGCTCTGCCACGTCGAACGAGCTTGGGATGCGGCCCATGCAGGAACGGGCCTATGAGCGGCGGGGCGAGCAATATCTGCTGATCAAATCGCCGCCCGCATCGGGCAAGTCCCGCGCGCTGATGTTCATCGCATTGGATAAGCTGGAAAATCAGGGGCTGAGGCAGGCGATTATTGCCGTCCCCGAACGGTCCATCGGGGCGAGCTTTGACGATCAACCGCTCAGCCGGTTCGGGTTCTGGGCGGATTGGACGGTCACGCCGAAACGGAACCTGTGCAATGCGCCGGGGACAGAGGACGGCAAGGTTGCCGCGGTCGGGGCGTTCCTTGACAGCGATGATCGGGTGCTGGTCTGCACCCATGCGACCTTTCGCTTTGCCATGGACCGGTTCGGGGCGGGGGCATTCGATGACCGGCTGATCGCGGTGGATGAGTTTCACCATGTTTCGGCCAACCCGGATAACAGGCTGGGCGGGCATCTGGGGGAGCTGATCGACCGGAACAGAGTGCATGTGGTGGCGATGACCGGCAGTTATTTCCGGGGCGACGCGGAGCCGGTTCTGAGCGCAGAGGATGAGCAGAAGTTCGAGACCGTCACCTATACTTATTACGAGCAGTTGAACGGCTATAAGTATCTGAAGGCGCTTGACATCGGGTATTTCTTTTATGGGGGTTCCTATGCCGACAGCATTCTGGATGTGCTTGACCCCGGCAAGAAGACGATCCTGCATATCCCGAACGTCAATTCCCGCGAAAGCACCAGGGATAAGCACCGGGAAGTGGAGCATATCATTGACGCCCTGGGGGAATGGCAGGAAACAGACCCGAAGACCGGCTTTCAGTGTGTGATGACCGCCGGGGGGCGTGTTCTGAAAATCGCCGATCTGGTTGATGATACAGACCCCGCCAAGCGGAACAGGGTTTTGGCGGCCCTCAGAGACCCGGCCCAGAAGAACAACCGCGATCATGTGGACATTATCATCGCCCTTGGCATGGCCAAGGAAGGCTTTGACTGGATCTGGTGCGAGCACGCGCTCACGGTGGGGTATCGGTCGAGCCTGACCGAGATTGTGCAGATCATTGGCCGGGCGACCCGTGATGCCGAGGGCAAGACCCGCGCGCGCTTTACCAACCTGATTGCCGAGCCGGATGCGTCTGAGGAGGCCGTCACCGAGGCGGTGAACGACACGCTGAAAGCCATTGCCGCCAGTCTGTTGATGGAGCAGGTGCTTGCCCCGCGTTTCAATTTTACCCCCAAAAGCGCGCAGGGCGGACCGGTTGAAGGGTTCGATTACGGCGAGGGCGGCTATGACCCGGCAAGGGAGAATGTCGGTTTCAATGACAAAACCGGCCAGTTTCAGATCGAGATCAAGGGGCTGGTTGAGCCGAAGAGCAAAGAGGCCAGGCGCATCTGTCAGCAAGACCTGAATGAGGTCATCACCGCCTTTGTGCAGGACAAGACGGCAGTCGAGCGGGGGTTGTTCGATGAGGAGCTTGTGCCTGAAGAGTTGACGCAGGTTCGCATGGGGAAGATCATCAGGGACAAATACCCCAGGCTTGATGACAACGATCAGGAGGCGGTTCGTCAGCACGCCATCGCCGCCCTGACCCTGACCCAGAAAGCCAGGGAAACCGTTCTTTCGGCGTCGGATGAGGGTGAGGCAGGCACAAACACCGCCCTGATCGACGGGGTGCGCAGATTTGCAATGGATGTGCGCGAGCTTGACATTGACCTGATCGACCGGATCAACCCTTTCAGCGAGGCCTACGCCATTCTCGCAAAGGCAATGAGCGAGGAAAGCCTGAAACAGATTGCTGCGGTGATTTCGGCAAAGAAAATGCCGCTTACCTACGAAGAGGCCCGCTTTCTGGCGGAGCGCGCTCTGGCATTCAAGCAGGAACGGGGGCGGGTGCCTTCCGTAAATTCCCCCGATCCCTGGGAGAAATACATGGCCGAGGGCGTCGCTTTCCTTACCCGTATGCAGCAGGGTGCAGCGGATGGCTGAGAAATTCACCGCAGAGGATGACGCGCTTCTCGCTGAGCTTGGTATTGAGGTTGAGGCGAAAAAGGCCGCCAACCGAACCCCTGAAGAAGAGCGTTTCATCGCGGGCTTTGAAGAGATTCAGCGCTTTGTCGGGGAGCATGGCCATCCGCCCCGTCATGGCGGGGAACGGGATATTTTCGAGAGGCTCTATGCCGTGCGGCTCGACCGCATTCGTGAATTGTCCGGCTCATCCGCTGAGGTGCCGGGAAACACGGCGGATGAGCTTGATGATGATGCGCTGCTTGCAGAGCTTGGGATTGAAGCTGAAACATCGCCGATCACAGAACTGCGCCATGTGCGCTCGACCGCCGAGAAGCACGCTGCCGAGCAGATTGCTTCGCGTGATCGCTGCGAGGATTTCGCAAAGTTCAAGCCACTCTTTGAGCAGGTTCAGAGCGAACTCAATGCCGGTCTTCGCGAAACCAGACCATTCGAGATGAAGGCGGAGATCGAGCAAGGCCGCTTCTTCATCGTCGGCGGACAGAAAGCCTATGTCGCCGGGAAGGGTGAGGTCACGCTGACCGATCAGGGTCGCACCGATGCCCGGCTTCGGGTGATCTTTGACAATGGCACCGAGAGCAACCTGCTCATGCGCTCGCTTCAGCGCGCCCTGAACAAGGACAAAGCCGGTCGCCGGATCACCGAGCTGACAGCCGGTCCTCTCTTTGCTGCCAATACAGCCGGGGGCGATGCGGCCAGCGGCACCATCTATGTGCTGCGCAGCAAATCTGATCTTCCGCTGGTCGCCGGGAACCGCGAGCTGGTGCATAAGATCGGTGTGACCGACATGAGCGTGGAAAGGCGTATCGCCGGGGCGCATCTTCAGCCGACATTCCTGATGGCTGGCGTCGAAATTGTTGCCACGTATAAGCTCTACAACATCAACAGGGCAAAACTCGAAAACCTGATTCATCGTATCTTTGCGTCCGCGCGTCTGGACATTGAGGTGATGGACCGCTTCGGAAACCCGGTTGTGCCACGTGAGTGGTTTCTGGTTCCGCTCCACGCCATTGATGCCGCTGTCGCGAAGATCAAAGACGGCAGCATAAAGAGCGTCCGGTATGATCCCGAACGGGCCTCGCTCGTCGAACGCTGATGGGTTTATGCAAAAGTCTTTTGAAACGGGTCAAATAGGGCTTTTCACAGCCGCCTGAACCATTATAATTCACTGACCGCTTCTGCGGCTCGGGGCTACGATACCTCGTGCCGTGATTCGGGGAATACGACAAAGCAGGTGTTTATCCATACCTGTCAAATCTCAAACCAGGGAGGCCCAATCTCATGTCATCAACCGAAGACCGCATCAAAAAGATCATAGACGACAATCTTGATCTTGGCCGTGCGCCCGACTTTGACGCAAAGCTCGTCGACTCCGGTGTATCATCGGTGGACTGCGTTGCCTTTTTCAAACTTGTGAACGAAGAGTTCAATCTCGGGCTGGTCGCTGAACAGTGTCGGCAATTCGAGACCCTTCGGGATCTTGTGAGCTTTATCGACGCACGCGGCTGACAGCACGTCAGGGAGCGCATGTTTGCTGCATCGCTCCCTGCACCGGATGTCCAGGTCCGGCCATCAGGTGGCTCGGGGTCGTTTTTGTGTGTCTATTCATGGCCCAAGGGTTCCGGCGTTGATTGCAGACAATGCTAGGAGATCATGCGACTCGTGCGAAAATGTCGTTACATCATCCCGGTATCACCCGGTCAGGTGTGCATGAGATGATTGCGAACCGCGCTCCGGGGACAGACCCTGATCGGCAGGAAACCGATTTGCTGTCCGCACCGGAAGGTGTGCTTTGGGAGGTACCGCAACCTCTTTCGACATGCGATGTTCAACTGGACGAGCACACCGTCACCACAGTGCGTCAGCACGGCAATCCGTCCGGTCCCCGGCTTGTGTTCAGCCATGGCAACGGTCTTGCCATTGATCCCTATTATCCGTTCTGGTCGATGCTGGCCGACGATTTCGACCTGATGGTCTATGATCTCAGAAACCACGGCAGGAACAAGGTCGGTGCCCTGCGGGATCATAATATTCCGACGCTGATTTCCGACCATGATCTCATTCTCTCTGCCGTTGTTCTGGAATATGGTAAAAAGCCCACGGTCGGCGTGTTCCATTCGCTCTCGGCGCTGATCACTCTTCTGTCCTTCGGTGATGCCTATTCCGCGCTGGTTCTGTTCGATCCGCCGCTGTGCAAGCCCACGGCAAGCGAGCAGGAATTTATCCGGTCGGCAGAGCGAATGGCGGCGATGATCCGCAATCGCACCGTGCGCTTCAGGTCCGAGCAGCAACTTGCCGAACTCCTGGCGATCTTTCCCGGATTCGCCCGTGTTGTGCCTGGGGTGCGCGAGCTCATGGCGCGCTCAACCCTTCGCCAAAGCGCCGACGGTGAAGCGTATGAACTTCGCTGTCCGCGCGAATACGAGGCCCAGATCGCAGAATATGTCAGGAGCTTTTCGCCCCTGCTTGACCTGACGACGCTGACCTGCCCGACAAAGGTCATCGGGGCCGACCCCACGCTTCCCTACACGTATCTGCCCACGTTTGACCTAGGTCACGTTTCCACCGTCGATTATGATTTTATACCTG
This sequence comes from alpha proteobacterium 3107, assembly GCA_001483205.1. GTDB lineage: Bacteria > Pseudomonadota > Alphaproteobacteria > Rhodobacterales > Rhodobacteraceae > 3107. The sequence continues at coordinate 12,580 of JPPB01000125.1, read as the reverse complement.
ATGCGTCGCATTTGCTTCAGTTAGAGCAGCCGGAACAATGCGCGGCAATGCTGCGGAAATTTCTGTCAGATCAGGGCATTCTGTAGGCCGATACCCCGCGCCGCCAACCGTCATATCCGGTCAAACCAGAAGCTCCGGCGCTGGAACGGATAGCCCGGAACCGAGATGCGCCGCCGCGTCTCGCCCGCAAAGAGGCCGGTAAAATCGAGCGCGAATCCTGCCTCATACATTTGCGCCACGGATCGCATGTGGCCGCTTTCGCTGTCGGGATCAATCTCGACAATGGTTGTTTCCCCCACATTCGCGGATGCCGCCAGCGCTTCGGACAATTCCGGGGGACGGAATACACTGGCGCTCCAACCTGACCTGTCCGGTGTCTCTCCCGGCCTGATCATCCGGCCTGACATGTCGGCCAGCAACGGCACCCGGACCGACGCGAACGAAACGCCTTCAAGGAACGCCCCGACATCTCCGGGCACCACATCGCCGCCATCTGCTCCGGCCAGCTCTCCCCGCCTTGCCGCAAGCAGCACACCGCTTTCAAGATCGAACACGCCCGCCACCTGTGCAGCCGCGATTGCACCAACCCCACCGGCACAAATCACACCGGGCGACTGGCCGAGGCCGGACCACAGCGCCGTAACCGCACATTGAAGCGCATAGGCAGTGACCTGCATCAGCACGGGGTCATCCGCACCATGGGCGGGCTTTGAAATCGCATCAAGCAGCGATTTGCCGTGCGCCTCGCGAAATATCGCGTCGCACCGCTCAAGGACGGCCCGCGCCACCGGCTCGGTTTCATACAAAACCCGCCCCCGGCCTGCCCAGTCACCGGCCTTTCCGGAATAGATGAACGCGGGCTTATCGTTCCGTTGCGATTTCGCGATGCCGCCGCGGGTGCCGATTTGCGTCAGCCCTTCGGTCAGCGTCGGAATATCCTCAAAGACGACACCCGCCCGATACTCGAAGTGACTGCGCCCGATCGCTGCCGTCCATGACATGTCAGCAAGAAACGACATGCCCGCGCTGATGTCAGACGACATGTCCGTCGCGTGTTCGTCAAGCCAGCCGAGATACCGATCCGCCAGTTCCCTGAGCGCGCCGGAGGATTTTCCCGACAGCGGCAGCAACCGCAGGCCGCGCGGCCTGATCCCGCCATCCCCCGCCGGGGCCGTGCCATCAGGGGATTCCGGCAGGTGAACCGGCACACGCAGCGCCGCCCCTGCCGGGGATCGTTTCACGTCATTCTGCGCGGTTTCGCCAACCTGTCCGTTGTAGCCCCCGACAAGCAGATGGGCGTTCGTTCCCGAAATGCCGAATGCGCTGATACCGGCGATAGGCGGACGACCTGTCAGCGGCGGCCAGGCGGTTTCCTCTGCCGTCACCCGCACCGGAAGCTCATCCCATTCGATATGCGGATTGGGTGTTCTGAAATGCAGATGCTTCGGGATCACACCATGCTTCATGGCAAGCAGAACCTTGATCAGGCCCGCAACCCCTGCCGCCGATTCAAGATGACCGATATTGGTCTTAGCGGTCCCGAGCAAAAGCGGACGTTCTGCGTCCCGTTCGCGGCCATAGACCGCGGCGACCGCCCGCACTTCAATCGGATCCCCCATCTCTGACCCCGTGCCATGCACTTCAAGATAGTCGAGATCACGGGGCGCAATACCTGCCTGCGCCACCGCCTCCTCATACAGGCGTTCCTGGGCAGTTCCGTTCGGAACCGTCAGCGCCGCCGCCGCCCCATTCTGGTTGACCGCAGACCCCTGAACGATTCCCCAGATGCGGTCACCGTCCGCCTCTGCCTCTCTAAGCCGCTTCAAGACAACCATGCCACAGCCTTCGCCGCGCACGAAGCCGTCAGCGTCGGCATCAAAGGTTCTGCACAGTCCGGTTCGCGACAACATTCCGTATTCGCGCATGAACCGCATGACCGACGGGGAAAGAATCGCATGAACGCCCCCGGCCAGGGCCAGATCGACTTCGCGCTGCCGGAGGCTTGTAGCCGCCTGATGCACGGCCACCAGCGACGCCGCGCAGGTCATATCGAGCGGCACCGCCGGACCCATGAACCCGAGCGCAAACGCAATCCGTCCGATGGCCACACTCGCCGCGGTTCCCAGATAACTATCATCCTGGCCCGCCGCCGCGATCAGATCACGGTATTCGCTACTGCCCAAACCGGCGAACACACCCGCGCGGCTGCCTCTGAGAGGTCCGGGATCAATCCCCGCGTCCTCGAGGGCGTGCCAGCTTGTTTCAAGCAGCATCCTCTGGCGCGGGTCCATCTTTCGTGCCTCAATCGGTTGTATGCCGAAGAATTTCGCATCAAACCGGTCGAGACCCTCGATGAAACCACCGCGACGATTGGTGGCTTCCGTCGCGCGTGGGTCTCCGATGATGCCGCTCCATGGCCCTTCATCGCAACGCCCGTCCGTCACCGCCTCAGCGCCCGCCCTGAGCTGACGCCAATAGCCGGACAGGTCCGGCGCGCCGGGAAAGCGGCACGCCATGCCGACGATTGCAATCTGCTCCTGATCCTGCTGAGCTTTGCCCGGCCGTTCCGGCACCTGCGCAATCTGCGCCGTTGGCTGTGCTGGCGGCGGCTCAGGTGCTGGCTGTGCCTGTTGTTTCGGTTCAGGCACCGGCTGCTTAGGCGGTGTTGCTTCGGCACTGATTTCGCCGAGTTCCCCGTCAATATGGCGGGCAAGTGCCTGAATTTCGGGATAATCAAACACCACTGTGTTTGAAACCTTGCACATGCCCGCAAAAGCGCGATTGAGCCGGTTGCGCAGTTCCACCGCCATCAGCGAATCCATTCCGAGGTCAAAAAACCCGACGGAAGGCGCAGGTGCCGACGGGAGCCGAAGCACCGCCTGCAATTCCTGTTGCAGGAATGTCACCAGCAGTTCCTCGCGCGCCCCCGCATTGGCGTTGGTAAGTCCGGAGAGCAAATCCTCCGAAGAAACACCGGCCCCTGTGTCGTCTTCGGTGACCGACGAGAGAAGATCCTCAAGGAAAGCCGGGCGGTCTTCTACCGCTTCCCCGAAAACTGACCAGTCCATAGCCATCACAACCGAATTGGTGACATCCTGACGCACCAGCCTGTCAAGCGCCCTTATGCCCTGTTGCGGCGTAAACCAGCGCCCGCCGAGGGCGGACCTCTGCCGCTCGATCCGGTCCTTCTGCTCTGCCGCTTCGCCGATCTCGGACCACGCGCCCCAGGCGATTGCCTGACCGGGCAGACCCAGTGCCCGGCGGTGACCGGCAAGCTGATCCAGAAAAGCATTCGCCGATGCGTGGTTTGCCTGACCGGGGTTGCCCATGACGCCGACACGGCTGGAAAACAGGATGAAGAGGTCAAGATCGCGATCCGCCGTCGCACGGTGCAGATGCCAGGCACCCAGAACCTTTGGCCAGAGCACCGTTTCAAACCGATCCCAGTTCTGGTTTGTCAGCGCACCGTCCGACAGCACGCCGACGCTGTGGATAACACCTGCGAGCGGCGGAAGCTCTTCGTCCATCCGGGCCAGCATGTCATCGACCGCCGCATTGTCCGACACGTCCGCAAGCTCAACACATATGTTCACGCCCCGGTCTTCGAGGGCGCGAATGGCCGCCTGCGCGTCCTCGTCAGGGGGGCGCCTGCCATTCAGCACGATTGCCCCGGCACCAAGGCCCGCAAGCCACTCGGCGACGGTCAGACCGATCCCGCCCAGGCCGCCGGTGACAAGATAGGTGCGATCCCCCCGCAACCGGCCCGACGCCAACGGCTGAGCCGTGACGACGATCTTTCCGACATGCCGCGCAGAGCGCATGAATCTCAGCGCAGCCCCGGCTTCGGCGAGCGGCCAGCGGCTATGGATCAGCGGCTTGAGTTCGCCAGCCGCCAGCCGCGCCACCACATCCCTGAGAACCCGCCCCACCCAGGCCGGATCGGTTTTCTTCAGGACATCAAGCTCCAGAATGTCATAGCCGACATCCGGTCGCAGGGCCGCCATTTCCTCTGTGCTGAGAATGTCGCGTCTCGCCAGTTCCACAAACCGGCCACCCTGCGCAAGGCAGGACAGGCTGGCGTCGATGAAGCCCTCACTTGTCAGGCTGTTCAGAACCACGGTCACGCCCGCGCCGTCCGTGGCGTCGAGAATCTCCTTGCCAAAATTCGTCTGTCGGCTGTCAAAAACATGCCTGACGCCAAGTGATTTCAGATAGGCCTGCTTCGGCGCACTTGCGGTCGCGAAGACCTCTGCGCCTGCAACCTGTGCCAACTGGATCGCCGCCAGCCCCACGCCACCGGCACCGGCATGAATCAGCACACGGTCACCGGCCTCAAGCCCGGACAATTCATAGGACAGCGCTGCCGAGACAAAGGCACTGGGCACGGTAGCAAGGTCCGATACCGGGATTGCCCGCGGCGCAGGCGCGACCAGTTCCTCATGGGTAACCATTTCCGCCGCGAATGCACCAAAACCCAGGCCGACAATATGGTCGCCCACGGAAACGCGGGTTACGTCCGCCCCCACGGCAATTATATGGCCGCACATCTCTCGCCCAAGGTTTCCGTCTTCGATGAACCCCAGCGAACGGAACACGTCCCAGAAGTTCAGCCCGGCAGCCTGGACCGCGACACGGATTTCCCGACCTTCGAGGGGCAATGCAGGCAGGGGGCTGACGCAGGGCTTTTCAAAAATGCCGGTCGGGTCCGGTATCAGACCCCACGCCCCTTCCTTCGGCAGTTCCAGCCGCTCCGGGCCGTTGTCCGCACGGACCAGACGGGCAACCTGACGGTTTCCCCTTCGCAGGGCAATGTGGTTTTCCGAATCCGGATACATAAGCTCTTCAACCAGATCGGTCGCGGGTGCCGCGACTGTCGGGTCCAGGTCGATCATGCGCGGCATCAGATGTGCCGCTTCGCGCGCCACGGCCTTGCCGAAGCCCCACAACGCCGCCCCGGCCAGCGCCCCCCCGGCGGCCTCACGCTCCAGCACCTGAGCGCCACGGGTGACAAACCAGATGCCTTTGGCCGGGATATTGTCGGAATCGGTCAGCCCCTGAACGAGCGCCAGAGCACTCGCTCCCGCATGTTGCACGTCCTGCCTGATGTCACAGGCGGATGCCTCTGCGCCATGGCCGTCAAGTGCCAGAAGATGCACCACCCCGCTGAGGGGCACATCATCCGGCAGGTCTTCAAGCAGCGCCTGCCACGATTCGCGCCGCCTAAAATCAACATGTGCCGTCAGGATACCGGTTGTCCCGGATGTCTGCCCGTATTCCGGGCCTTCACTCACGATCAGGACAGTCTGATTCCGAGCGGCCAGACCGTTTGCAAGCTCTGCAGCCATGCCGCCCCGGTCTGCGACAAGAACCCACGTTCCGGGCGTTTCGGACACCTTGTCCGGGCCTTTCGCCACAATCACGCCACGATCCGGCAGATCGTCGGGGCGGGACGCATCAAGGCCCAGAACTTCAGCCCCATCAAACCCGGTGTCCTTAAGCGCACGGCACCACACGTCGGGGCCTGCCAGGGCGTGATGTGGCCGGTAATCGTCGGCAAATCTCCACCAGCCGTCGAGTTGCCCGAACGTCAGGTCCATCCAGCCCTGACCACGCAGGTTCTCAAGCGCAACCATCTGTCCCGACGGTGCGAGCAGCGTCAGGCAATGACCGAGCGTCTCATCAAGATAACGTGTGGCATGAAGCACGTTCGATGCAATGATCAGATCATAGGCATGAGCGTTGAAGCCCTGCGCCACCGGATCATTTTCGATGTTCAGCGGGCGGTATTCGATGCAGCCTCCACCATCTCCGAAGCGCGATTCTGCTTCTGCAAAGAACCCTGCGGAAATGTCGGTATACATATAGTCGAACCGGCCTTTGGGCAATTCCGGCAAAACCGATGCTGTCGCCGATCCCGTCCCCGCACCGACTTCGATCACCCTCAAACGCCGACCGGCGGGCAGTCTGGCCACGAGTGCCCGAACCGCGTCCCTGAGCAGCCGGTTGGCAGCGCGGGCGATCGGTGCATCCAGATACAGGTCGCCCGGAGTCGGATAGCCGCTACTGAACAAGAGTGTGAGCGGGTCCATCCGGCCACGAAGCACCTCCGGCAACGCCGCCCCGCAGCGCCGGAACAAACCGATCTCTGTCTTGCCGTGCGGGTGAAGCTCGGCAAGATGGTCTGCGAAGGATTCCGGGTCCGGCTGAACGTCCTGTGGCAGGGGGTCGTCATGCCCTGCTTTCACGATGAAACGGCCGTCATCCTCCTGCAACACACCGGACCGGGCCAGCATCTCCAGCAATCGGCGAAAGACACGTTTGTGTTCATCGGTGACGCCAAGCTGTCGGCGAAGTTCCTCTGACTCCACCACCTCGCCAGCACTACGCTGCCATCCGAGTTTTTCCAGCGTCCGGATTGCGCGGGCACGCGACCACCGGTCAAGGTCTGACAAAAGCGCAGACCGACGGGCACGGGCAACGCCCTCTTCCTCAAGGTAGTCGGCAAGCGGCATGAAATCCTGCGCGACAGCAGCCGGTTCCGGCAGGAAATCCGCGGCGATGATTGCTGGCACCAGGGGGCGTTCGCGCCAGACCACCTCATATAACAGGTCGTTCACGCCTTCGATTGCCGAAAACAGCGCGGCGCGGGTTGCGCGTTTGACAGTATATCCGTCCAGCCCGCCAAGCAGGGTGCCATCAGGATCATAAATGCGCAGTTCCCCGCTCAGAACCTCCGCAGGCCCGTTCGCCTCTGCATTCGGTTCCCCGGTTGCCTCGTGCATACGAACGTGACAAACCACCTTCTCGGGCAGGTCGCCCGCCGTCAGCCAGAGCCGTTCCCAGCCAAACGGCAGATAGGTGGTCTCATCCTCTGCCGAACCCTGAATCCGCGCCGCCGCCACAACCTGAAAGCACCCGTCCAGCACCAGCGGATGAATTTCCGTATGGGTCAGAGTGGTGCCTTCCCGCAGGGATACCTCGCCCAGGGCCTCGCCCTGCTTTGCCCACAGGTTGCCGAGCGTGCGGAAGCTCCCACCCAGATCAATACCGGTGCCTGCCCTGGCCTGATACAGGACAGACGCATCCACAGGGGCCAGCCCGCTTTTCAGGCGCTCAAGGTCCGCACGCCGGGTGGCGGCCCCCGGTGCGTTTGTGTCGGCGGCGACCCTGCACTCGGCATGAAGCGTCCATTCCGTCTCTGCCGATCCCTTGCTCAGTATCTGCAAGCAGGCCGCGCCTTTGTCGGCGGAATCGGAATTGCTGACCAGAAGCTGCACCGTTCGGCCATTCGCAGCGGCTTCATCCTTCCCGGCTTCCTCTGCGAACACCAGCGGGCTGTGCAACTGCATGTCTTCGACGATCACCGGCCCGCCTGATCCGGTCAGGGATACCGACGCTGCCATCGTGCCATAGAGTGCCCCCGGCGCGATGACCCGTTCAAACACCCGATGGTCGCTGAGCCACTCCGGGTCCGTAGGGAACAGCTCTGTTTCATAAGTGATTTCGCCGCTTGCTGACTCTCTTTGCATACCCAGCAACGGGTGTTCCCCGATGGAACGCCGCTGCTTTGGCGCACTTAACCAGTAGGACTCACGCTGAAAGGGGTATCCGGGCACCGGGATACGGCGACGTGTTTCCCCGGCAAAAAGGCCCTCGAAACGGATCGGCAGCCCTGACTGATAGGCCCCCGCGACTGCTTCGGCAAAGCTGCCGTCGTTATCCGGTGCGGCGGCTGCCGGAGCCTGAAGGCTCGACAGCACGACAGGGGCGGGTGCCTCATCCGGCCAGGCCGAGGACGCCATGGGGGCCAGCACCGAACCGGGGCCTATTTCAAGAATCACGTCGGCACCGAGCGCCGCAAGCGCCCTGGCACCGCTGGCAAAGGCAACGGGTTCTCTTGCATGTCGGCACCAATAGGCCCCGTCCAGCAACCGGCCATCGCTCACCGCCTTGCCGGTCAGATTGCTGACCACGGTCAGTTCGGGCGGTTTGACAGTGACGTGATCCAGAGACGCCCGGAGCGCGTCAAGAACCGGGTCAATCAGCGGGCTGTGGAACGCCCGTGTCGTGTTCAGCCGCCGCACCCGGATGCCTTCTGCCTCAAGGCGGGTTGCGAGTGATTCGATACAAGCGACGGGGCCGCTGACCACCTGATGCAGACCGTTATCCGCAGATATGTTCACGCCGACACCAGCAGACCCCGCGTTTGCCGCCCTGATTGCAGACGCCACCTGATCCGGCGGCGCGAAGACGGCGACCATGGCACCTTCTTCCGTTTGCGACAGCAGCAGACCGCGCTTGGCGGCGAACCTCATGCCGTCCTCAAGGCTGAACACGCCCGCCGCCTGTGCAGCCGCGATTTCTCCGACGCTATGCCCAAGAACCATATCGGGGCGGACGCCGACGCTTGACCATTGCGCGGTCAGTGCCGTTTCGAGCGCGTAGAGCGCCGGTTGCTCCCAGGCCGTGTCGCCAAGCTGTTCTTTGCCTGCGCGGCCAAACATCACATCCAGCAACGATGTGCCGCGCTCTTTGACAAAGACTTCTTCGCAGCGGTCAAAAACCCTTCTTGCCACCGGCTCGCTCTCATACAGATCGCGGCCCATACCCGCCCACTGGCTGCCCTGACCCGTATAGGCGAACGCGACCCTGGCCGCCGGGCGCGGCGCATCCCCGGGGCCTGCCTCTGCCAGTTTTTCAAGCCGTTCCCGCAACTGGCCGACGCTGTTGAAGGGGACACCCGCGCGGCAATCGAAATGACACCGCCCGACACCGGCTGTCCACGCCATATCCGCGAGCAACTGTTCCGGCAGCCCGTCTTCGGCGGGAAATTCGCCCGTCTGTTCATCAAGCCACGACAGATACCGCCCGGCGAGGTCGCGCACTGCCTGCTCTGACTTGCCGGACAGCGGCAGCAGCCGAATCCCGCGCCTTTGACAGGTTTTCCCGTGCTCTGCTGAGGTGACGGCGGCCTCTGATGACGGAATGACCACTGCCTGACCAGACCCCACGACCCGATCCGGCGGATACGGGGCCGTGTCCGGGGCCGGATATTCCCCGACCAGTATGTGAACGTTGGTCCCGGATATGCCGAACGAGTTCACACCGGCCATGCGCGGTCGCCCATTCCGGTCCGGCAGGTCCATCATGGTCGAGGTCACCTGCAAAGGCAGCTCGTCCCAGTTCAGGCTTGGGTTGGGATTTCTGAAATGCAGGTGCTTCGGGATCACGCCGCGCTGCATCACCAGCACGGCCTTGATCAGACCGGCGATCCCGGCAGCCGATTCCAGATGTCCCAGGTTGGTTTTCACGGAACCGACAAGCAGAGGCTGGTCGGCTTTGCGACCTTTGCCATAGACCCTGGCAACGGCGTTGATTTCAATCGGGTCGCCGACCTCGGTACCGGTGCCGTGTGCTTCGAGGTAGTCAACATCCGAGGCCGGAATACCGGCTTGCGACAACGCCGCTTCAATCACCTTTTCCAGCGCCGGTTCGTGCGGCACGGTCAGTCCGATGCTTGCCCCGCCGTGGTTTACCGCAGCGCCCCGGATGACGCCCCATATCCGGTCGCCGTCAGCTTCTGCATCACGCAGGCGCTTCAGAACCACCACGCCGCAGCCTTCGCCGCGCACATACCCGTTTGCGGACGAGTCGAATGCCTTGCACTGGCCGTCCGGGGACAACATCATCGAATCGGCGCGCAGTTCAAAGATTCGGCTGTTCAGAATTGCCTGGACACCTCCGGCGATTGCCAGGTCAGCCTTGCCCTGCTGAAGGTCTGCAACCGCGTCGTGAACTGACAGCAGCGACGATGCACAGGCGGCGTCCACCGCCTTTGCTGGCCCCATCAGACCCAGCACGAAAGAAACCCGCCCGCTGGTGCCGTTCAGGTTGGTGCCGCTTAGCGCATACAAGGATTTCGCGGCCTCTCCGGGTCTTTCCGAGTCCACAACGAGCATTCGGTATTCGTCGTTGCTGATGCCGGTATATACGCCGGTCAGGCTCTCCCTGAGCCGGTCAGGGTCCATGCCCGCATCCTCAAGCGCCTGCCAGCTTGTTTCGAGCATCATCCGCTGCTGGGGGTCAAGCAGCTCAGCCTCGACCGGTGAAATTCGGAAAAACCTCGCATCGAACAGGTCTATGTCATCGACATAGGCGCAATACCGGCAAGCGCCTTGCAGGTTCCGGGGATCGCTGAACAGCTCTTCAAGACGGTTCGGGCCTGAGCGCGGCACACCGTCCGTCACTGCATTGCCGCCGGTTTCAAGCAGGTGCCAGAAAGAGCGAATGTCGGGTGCACCAGGGAAACGACATGCCATGCCAACGATTGCAACGGGTTCGGCGCGTCGGCGCGCCCCGTCGGTTTGATGGTCCGTGCTCATCCGGCATTCCTCCGCATCGTCGAGATAAATCACACTTGTCTGCAAACTCCCGAAATGCAGAGCCGGGGCCTGCCTGACCGGCGGCAACCGAACTCCGGCAACTTCGGCACCTAGACTGACCGGCAGTTGATGGCCGTGTCAGTGGTTTTCAGGCTATGTCGGATGCAGCTTGTCGTCAAGCCGCCGCATCAGGTTCTTGCCTTCTCGAATGCAGCCCATGCCGCCTCAAACGCGGCGAAGTTGAAACCTTCGGCGCGCGCGGCGTCCAGCACCAGTTTCTCGGTGTCGAGCAATCTCGTGATGGCCGCTTCCAGCGCCGGGATGACTTCAGGCGGAATGATCAGCGCACCGTGGCGGTCGGCATGGATCAGATCGCCATCCACGACTGCCATGCCAAAGATCGTGACCGGTGTGCCGATCTCGCGCAGATGCACGAAACCATGGCTTGGCCCGACGGAACCGGCAATCACCGGGAAGCCATCGGGCAAATCCCCAAGGTCGCGCATTACGCCATTGGTCAGCGCACCTGAGAGGCCAAAGCCCTTATGAACCGTTGTGTTGATCTCGCCCCAATACGCTCCGATGCAGTCCGGGAAATCGACATCTTCGATCACCGCGAGGGCCGGGCGGGGGCCGCCTGCCATGTGGCGGTAATAGTCCATCCGGCGGGTCTTGATGACAGCAGGGTCTTCGGTTGGCGGGGCGAGGGCAGCGATTTTGGCGGTGCGGGCATAGCCAACAATGGCGGTGGCTTCCGGGACAGAGGGCAGCATAGTGCCGCGGGTGAACCGGTTGAACCCGCGTTTGCCTTCGGCGACCTCAATCGCATTGCAGACGGTCGGGGTATCGACCTGTTTCAAAAGGGTCAGCAGGGAATCTCGCATTAAACCTCCAGCCAGCGTTGCAGCGCGGCGCACATCATACCGGGCAGCAAGACAAGTGCAGACATCAGACGAGCCCGGCCCCTTCCGACAAAGTGGCGAGCTTGGCATAGGCAATATCCGGGTCCACCGTGCCGAAGCCTGCAAACGTGCCAAAGCCGCAATCGGACCCGGCGATCACACGCTCGCGCCCGACCACATCGACGAAACGGCGGGTGCGTTCAGCCACAAGCTCCGGGTGTTCGACAAAATTCGTCGTTGTGTCCACCACGCCCGGCACCAGCACCTTGTCATCGGGAATATCCCCCTTGCGGTCCCTGAACACTGCCCATTCATGGCCGTGCCGCGGGTTGGAAGTTTCAAACAGCACATAGCGCGATTTGGTGGCCATCAGCGTGTCAAACATCGTGGCCATCGGGATGTCGCAGCAATGCGGCCCTTCATAGTTGCCCCAACATATATGCACCCGCACACGGCCCTGCGGCACATCGGAAAGCGCGTGGTTCAGTGCTTCGACATGCGAGGCGGCGATTTTCAGGAACTGCTTATCCGAAAGATCACTGAACAGCATATGCCGCGACAGCGCCAGGTCCGGGCAATCCAGTTGCAAATCCAGCCCGGCGGCAACGATGGTTTCATATTCTTCCTTCATCGCATCAGCGAGCGCGGCGAGATAGGCATCACGGGTTGGATAAAAATCGTTTTGCAGGAACAGCGAAATCACGCCGGGAGAGGCGGCATTCATAAAGCCACGCTCCACCCCATGTTCCGTCATCGCGGCCTTGAGGTTCTCGATGTCCTTTTGCAACTCGCCCTGACCTCTGGATTTCACGTCGCCGACACACATGGGCCGTGCATATTGCGGCGTGCCACCATCATCAGCAAGGCGCTTGAGAAAGCCCGGAAACATTTTCAGATCAGCCGGTGCATTGCGTGGGCTGTCGCCGTCAAAGCCGGTGTAGCGGTCCTTCACGTAGGTGGCGTAGGAGATTTTGGAGGTCTCGCCATCACTGACAATATCAATACCGGCCTCTTTCTGCTTGCGCACGGTTTCAGACACGGCGGCGGTCATGCAGGTATCAAAAGCGCCGGTGTCGTAATCGCGCCCGTGTTCGCGTGCAAAGATGAAATCCACCACGTCCTGGGTGCGCGGCAGGCTGCCCACATGGGTTGTCAGGATTTTGCTCATGGCGTGCCCTTTTTCCTTGATCGCGCCAATACCACGCGGGCTATCAGCATTGTCTGTTGTTTAGGGTGTAAACTCATAAATACCATATGACGATGGCGGCGATCTGTGCTGCGGCGAGGAATGTTTCC
>JPPB01000124.1 GCA_001483205.1 alpha proteobacterium 3107 | reverse complement strand
GTCGCTGGCGGCCATCGGGCTGATTTCCTTTGTCGGGGTCGCACAGGTGTTGCCCGCGCTGCTGGGCGGGCTGTTCTGGCAGCGGGCGACGCGCCCCGGTGCGCTGGCCGGGCTGCTGACCGGGTTCGCGGTTTGGGCCTATGCCCTGTTCCTGCCGTCTTTCGGCAGTGCGGCGGTTCTGTCGCCCGGCGTTCTGGCCGATGGTCCGTGGGGTATTGGCTGGCTGCGGCCTCATGCGCTGTTTGGCCTGACCGGGCCTGATCCGGTCGTCCATGCGGTGTTCTGGAGCATGTTTCTGAACACGCTGGCCTTTGTGTCGGTGTCGCTGCTGAGCGTGCCCTCGCCGCTGGAGCGTTTGCAGGGGATGCAGTTCGTCAATGCCGATGCGTTCGCGGCCAGCCCCGGGGGATGGGCCGGGGGTGCGGCGGGGGCCGAGGAATTGCTGGCCATGTCACAGCGGATCATCGGCGCGGATCAGGCCCAGACCCTGTTCCGTGATCAGGCGTCGAAACAGGGTAAGGCCGGGTTTCTGCCGGACCCGACATCGGATTTTCTGGAGACGCTGGAGCGCAAGCTGGCCGGGTCGGTGGGTGCGGCGACCGCCCATGCCATGATTGCTCAGGTGATGGGGCGGGCACGGGTGACGGTCGGTGATCTGATGGCGATGGCGGGCGAAACCGCCCAGATTATGGAATATTCCAGCCAGCTTGAGGCAAAATCGGATGAGCTCAGCCGCACCGCCCGGCAACTGCGCGAAGCCAACGAGAAGCTGACCGAACTGTCGGCGCAGAAAGACGCCTTTCTCAGCCAGATCAGCCATGAACTGCGCACGCCGATGACCTCGGTGCGCGCCTTTTCCGAGATTCTGCGCGATATGGGTGATCTCGCCCCCGATGATCAGAAACGTTATGCGTCGATCATCCATGATGAGGCGGTGCGGCTGACCCGGCTGTTGGATGATTTGCTGGACCTCGGGGCGCTGGAAAGCGGCAGTGTCAGGATGAAGACCACCAGCGTGTCGCTGCGAGAGGCGATGGACCGCGCCATCACTGCCTCAGGGGTTCTTCAGGACACGTCCTTCAGTGTCGAGCGCAACCCGGCGCATGAGGCGCATCTGGTCTTGGCAGACAGTGACCGGCTGGTGCAGGTGTTCATCAACCTGATTTCCAATGCGCGGAAATACTGTACGGGGGCCGCGCCGCGCCTGACGATTGCGGTGGCCGTGCGCGCCGGACGGGTGGATGTGGACTTTGTTGACAATGGCCGGGGGGTGCCTGCGCGCAGCCAGACCCTGATTTTCGAGAAGTTTTCCCGCCTGACCGACGGGCGCAAGGCGGGGGGTGCCGGGCTGGGGCTGGCGATCTGTCGGGAGATCATGGCCAATATGGGCGGGGCCATCAGCTATTTGCCGGGGCAGGGCGGGGCCGCGTTCCGGGTGAGCCTGATGCGGGCCGGGCAATAGGGCCTGACGACCGGATTAAGATCTCTGCATATTGGCCAAGCCGGGCAGCGCCTGCCGGGGGGCAGGCAGGCGCTGCTTGGGCAGCAAGCGCCGGGCGGACTATTTGGGTATCGGTGCGCCATTATGACAGAGGTCTTGCATGTATAGCCTGACGCCCGGATTTTGAGTCCGGCTTCCGGCCCTGCACCCGCCCGGTCGTAAGACCGGGCCGCGCCGTCTACCCCTCAATGGGGCGGGCGGCGCGCCTCCCGTCCCCGCCCCCCGTCAGGTTTGCAGATAGGACTCAAGGCTGTCGTCCAGCGCCTCCACCCACGGCGTATGATGCGCGGGTGCCTTCTTGCCCGTCATCGGCGACACATAGCCATGATCGCGGAAACTCATTATCCCCTGCTTCTTGTGCTTCTTCCACTCATAGAACGCCTGACAGGCGGCACCGACATCGAAACTCGGATAATCCGTCTCGGCAATCAGCTCCTGCACATAGTCGCCCTGATAGCGGATCGCGCCGTAATCATCCTCAAGCGCGTCCTCCTCGGCCTCGCGCCGCTTCGGGTCAGCCTCCATCGCCGCCCGGTCGGGCAGGGCAATCCGGCCCATGATACAGTCCCGCACCCACCACGCCTGCGCATCGAACATGTTGAAGGTGAACCACTGGTCCTGCATTCCCAGATAGAACAGTTTCGGATTCCGGTTCCAGACCACCCCTTTATAGAGGTCCGCCGCCGCCAGCCGGTTCGCCGTCTTCAGGCGCAGATCATCGGGCAGAAAGTTGAAATGGTGCTTGTATCCGGTGCACAGGATAATCGCGTCCACCTCTTTTGCGGTGCCGTCCTTGAAATGCGCGGTGCGGCCCTCGACCCGGACCAGCGCCGGGACTTCCTGCCAGTTGTCCGGCCATTTGAAGCCCATCGGCGCGGTGCGGTGGGCAACCGTCACCGACTTGCAGCCGTATTTCCAGCATTGAGAGCCGATGTCCTCGGCGGAATAGGAGGTGCCGAGAATCAGGATGTCTTTGCCGATGAACTCGCGCGCGTCGCGGAAATCATGGGCGTGCAGGATACGACCGTTGAAGGCTTCAAAGCCCGGATAATAGGGCACATTCGGGGACGAGAAATGGCCCGAGGCGACAATCACATGGTCGAATCGCTCGGTGGTCTCAACATCCGCGCGCGAATCGCGGGCAATCACCGTGAAGGTGCCGGTGGCGTCATCATACTGCACATCGCGGACGAGGGTGCTGAAGCGGATCAGGTCGCGGACCCCGGCCCTTTCGACCCGGCCCTTGATATAGTCGAACAGCACGGCCCTGGGCGGATAGCTGGCGATTTCCCTGCCAAAATGCTCATCGAAGGTGTAATCGGCAAATTCCAGCCCCTCTTTGGGGCCGTTCGACCACAGATAGCGATACATAGAGCAATGGCAGGGTTCGCCGTCTTCATCCACGCCGGTGCGCCAGGTGTAGTTCCACAGCCCGCCCCAATCCGATTGCTTTTCATAGCAGACAATATCCGGGATGTCCGCGCCTGCCCCGGCTGCTGACTGAAAGGCGCGCAGTTGCGCCAGCCCCGACGGTCCTGCGCCGATGATTGCCACCCGCTTTTTCGCCATCTGATCTCTCCTAGATCCTGAGAATGAACCAATATTCGGATTTTGGTTCAGTTTATTAAGCCAACAGTATACCAATATGTCAACCGGAATCGCGATACGGGGGGTGGGTTTGCGGCCCTGAAGCGGTCCGCCGGACGCACAGCCTTATCCGCGGATAAGCTCGGGTGTGGTGACTTATCCGCGGATAAGCTCGGACGTGGTGACCTTACCCGCGGATAAGCTCAGGTGTGGTGACTTACCCGCGGATAAGGCCGGGTGTGGTGACCTTACCCGCGGATAAGCTCAGGTGTGGTGACCTGCCCCCAAGACCTCTGCGTATTGTCCAAGCCGGGCAGCCGCCTGCCTGGGCGGGCGCTTTTCGTGACGGCCCATATTGGCGATGGTCTTGCCATAAAGTCCATACGCTTCGGCTTGTTGAGGCGTTCAAAGCGCCTGCCGGGGGGCAGGCAGGCGCTGCCCGGTCTGACGACCGGGCGGACGGTTGGCCGTCGATACGCCAATATGTCAGAGGTCATTTTACAGGGATCAGGCTATACTGACCTTATCCGCGGATAAGCTCGGGCGGAGTGACCTTACCCCCAGGACCTCTCGCATGATGTCCGGGTCCGGCGGGGATATGGGCAACGGGTTTCACAAGACCGATGAGGGCAGCGCCCGGCCCGGCGGAAGCGAAGCGCCCGCCGTGGGGTGAGGCCCGTCTCGGAAACGGT
>JPPB01000123.1 GCA_001483205.1 alpha proteobacterium 3107 | reverse complement strand
GCCTATGAGCGGGGCGACTACGCCGCCGCCCTTGCCGAGTGGCAACCGCTGGCAGAGGCCGGGGATGCCGAGGCGCAATTCAATCTGGGTCTCATGTATGACAATGGCTGGGGTGTGCCACAGGATGATACGCAAGCCGCAATCTGGTATCGTAAGGCGGCGGAACAGGGCCATGCCGGGGCGCAATACAATCTGGGGTACACGTATCGCCTTGGCGAAGGTGTGCCGCAGGATGATGCCAAGGCCGCAATCTGGTATCGTAGGGCGGCGGAACAGGGGATTGCCGAGGCGCAAGTCAGTCTGGGGCTTATGTATTACAACGGCTATGGTGTGCCGCAGGATCATGCGCAAGCCGCAATCTGGTATCGTAAAGCGGCGGAACAGGGGGATGCCAAGGCGCAAAACAATCTGGGGAACGGGTATTATAATGGCGAAGGTGTGCCACAGGATTATGCGCAAGCCGCAATCTGGTATCGTAAGGCGGCGGAACAGGGCCATGCCAACGCGCAATTCAATCTGGGTCTCATGTATTACAACGGCTATGGTGTGCCACAGGATTATACGCAAGCCTACGCTTGGTTCAGTCTTGCAGTGGCGGTTGGCAATGAGCAAGCGAAAAAGGCGCGCGATGTGCTGCACGCACTTATAACCCCAGATCAGGTTGCGCAGGCACAGGCGCTTTCCGCACAGCTTCACGACCGGATCACCGGCAACTGACCCTCTGCCCCCCTGCCCCGCCGCGCGCCCCCGCAATTCCCCGTTTGACACCCGCCCCAAACCATGATCGGTTGCCCGCGAACGCGCGAGGCACGGATGAAGCTCTCTGACCGGATCATCGGCATCACCGGGAACGGCCCCGACGGGTGGGGCGTCTTTCTGCGCGCCCGCCAAATGGCCGATACCGGCGAGCAGGTCACCGAACTGACCATCGGCGAGCATGACATCCGCACTGACCCGACGATCCTCGACGCCATGCACCGCGCGGCTCTGTCCGGCCAGACCGGATATGCCGCCGTTCCGGGGGTGGCGGCGCTGAGGGACTGCATCGCGGAACGCATCACCGCGCGCACCGGCATCCGCACCGGGCGCGACAATGTGCATATCACCGCGGGCGGGCAGGCCGGTCTGTTCGCCAGCCATTGCGCCGTCTGCGACC
Source organism: alpha proteobacterium 3107 (assembly GCA_001483205.1). Classification (GTDB taxonomy): domain Bacteria; phylum Pseudomonadota; class Alphaproteobacteria; order Rhodobacterales; family Rhodobacteraceae; genus 3107. The sequence continues at coordinate 20,060 of JPPB01000123.1, read as the reverse complement.
CCGGCGACCGGGCGCTGTTCATCGACCCCCATTATACGACCTATCCGGGGACAATCCGGGCGGCGAGCGCCGTGCCGGTCCCGGTCCGGGCGCGGGCGCGTGACGGGTTTCAGCCCCGGCCCGAGGCGATTGCCGAACAGGCGGCGGGGGCGGCCTCACTGCTGATCAACACCCCCAACAACCCCACCGGCGCGGTCTATGGCACCGAAACCCTGACAGGCATCGCCGATCTGTGCCGGGAACAAGACCTGTGGCTGATCTCGGATGAGGTCTATGACACCCAGGTCTGGGAAGGCGCGCATGTCAGCCCGCGCAGCCTGCCGGGGATGGCCGGGCGCACGCTGGTGATCGGGTCAATGTCCAAGAGCCACGCGATGACCGGCAGCCGGGTCGGGTGGGTCGTCGGGCCGGAAGAGGTGATTGCGCGGATGACTGACCTGGCCACCGCCACCACCTACGGCATACCCGGCTTTGTTCAGGACGCCGCGCTGTTTGCGCTGAGGCAGGGCGAGGCGCTGGAAGAGCGGGTCGCCGCGCCCTTTCGCCGTCGCCGGGCGAAGGCGATGAAGATACTCGCGGGCCAGAACACCCTTGCGCCTGTTCCTGCGCAGGGGGCGATGTATGTGATGCTGGATGTCCGGACGACCGGGCTGTCGGGGGATGACTTTGCCAACCGCCTGCTGGATGAGGAACGGATTGCCGTTATGCCGGGGGAGAGTTTCGGGCGCGCCGCCGCCGGGCATATCCGGGTGGCGCTGACGGTGGAGGACGGGGCGCTTGAGGATGCGTTGGGGCGGATTATCGGGTTTGCAAGGGGAATCGCCGGGTGAGACGGGGGATGGGCCGGGTCTTTCAAAGGGCATTGTAAACACGATTTGACATTACTGCCGCGCCCCCGTCAGGTGTCTTTCTGCCGTGCTTTGCCGGTAAACCCCTCAAACAGGCCTTCAAGACGCGCCATGTGTTCGCGCAGGCCTGCCATCTCACCCCGGACATCGGAAATATCAACATGCAGACGGTCCATGCTGGCCTTGTTGACCCGCCACAGAGCAACCCCGGTGCCGATCACCGCCATAATGGTGCTGATGGTTTCGCTCATCCCGGCACTCCTTTCAATATACTCCAAAAATACGGATTACACCCAAAATTGTAAGCGATTACATCCGAAATTGTAAGCCCTGACCTGACTTGCGCCCCCCCGCATTCACGCGCGCAAACGCTCACCCTTCGGGTCAAACGGCGGCTCAGCCAGCACGACGGCCTTGTGGGGACGCCCGAGCACAGAGACCTCAACCGCCTGCCCCGGCTCCACCCCCTTGAGGAAACACAGCGCCAGCGATTTGCCGACCGTATAGCCATAGGTGCCCGAGGTCACCCGCCCGACCGGTGTTCCGTCAGGCAGAAAGACCGGCTCGCCCCCGGTAGCATCGGCATCATACGGGGTTTCCAGAACCTCAACAATCGACAGCCGTTCGCGGGCCTCAAGCGCCAGCACCCGCGCCGCCGCCGCCTTGTTCAGGAAATCCTTGTCCATCTTGCACAGCCGCTCCAGCCCGACCTCATGCGGCCAGTATTCGGGGCTGTATTCGCGCGACCAAGACCCATAGCCCTTCTCGATCCTGAGCGACATCAGCGCCCGCGCGCCGACCGGCACCGCGCCCACATCCCGCCCTGCCTCCAGCAGCGCCTCATAAAGCCGAAGCTGGTCCTCAACCGCGCAATGAAGCTCCCACCCCAGATCGCCGGTAAACGACACCCGAAGCGCAATCACCTCAACCCCCGCCACCCGGATGCGTTGTGACCGCATAAAGGGAAAATCCTCCGTCGCCAGACTTGCATTGGTCAGACGCCCCAAAAGCGCCCGCGACTGTGGCCCGGCAACGTTAAAGCCGCACATCTCCTTTGTCCGGCTTTCAAACGTCGTGCCCTCGGGCAACGGTATGGCGTCGAAAAACCGCCGGTGATAGCGTTCGGCGGCCCCCCCGCCGATGATCATAAACTCATCCTCGGCCAGCCGGGTGACGGTGAAATCCCCGGCAATCCCCCCGCGCACACCGATCAGGGGCGTCAGGCAGGACCGCCCGACCAACCGGGGCATACGATTGGCCATCAGCCGGTTCAGCCAGTCCTCGGCCCCTGCGCCCCTGACGAAATATTTGGCGAAGTTCGAGATGTCGATGATACCCGCGGTTTCCCGCAGTTGGCGGCATTCCGCCCCGACCGGCCCGAACCAGTTCTGCCGGGTAAAGCCCAGTGTTTCATGGGCGGCCTCCGGGCTGTCCGCGAACCACTGCGGGTGTTCCCAGCCGTAGTTGAGGCCAAAGACCGCGCCCATGCTTTTCTGCAAGCCGTAAACCGGGCGAGTGCGCACCGGACGCCCGGCCTCGCGCTCTTCGTTCGGGAAATGGATTGCAAAGCGTTTTGCATACTGGTCGCGCACCCGCGCGCGGGTGAAATCCCTGCCCGCCCAGGCACCAAAACGCGCCAGATCCCACGGGAACATATCAAGCGAAGGCTCGCCCTCGACAATCCACTCGGCGCTCATCTTGCCCAGGCCCCCCGATTGCGAAAAGCCGGGGATGATGCCGGTGCAGCAGAAATAGTTGGACAGTTCCGGCACCGGGCCGAAAAGCGCATTCGCATCGGGCGACCAGATCATCGGCCCGTTGATGGTGCGCTTGATGCCCGCCTCGCCCACCGCCGGCACACGCTCTATCGCGCGCATCATGTTTTCCTCGATGCGTTCCAGATCATCGGGAAACAGTTCGTGGCCAAAGCCCTGCGGTGTGCCGTCCTCGGCCCAGAACCGCATGTCGCGCTCATACGCACCAACCAGCAGGCCGTTGCCCTCCTGCCGCAGGTAATATTCGCCGTCACGGTCCGCAACCGACGGCAGGCGACGGCCCGCATCAGCGATCTCTCCGATGGTTTCGGTGACGAAATACTGATGTTCCGTCGGGATCAGCGGCAGGCAGATACCCGCCATCGCCGCTACCTCCCGCGCCCACAGGCCGGCGGCATTGACCACCCATTCGGCAGTGATGTCGCCCTTTTCGGTGCGCACACACCACCCACCGTCCGGGCGCTGTTCAAGCCCGGTCACCGGGGTGAAACGGGCGATTTCCGCCCCCAACTGCCGCGCCCCTGCCGCATAGGCCATGGTCACGCCCGACGGGTCCACATTGCCGCCATCGGGTTCATACATGATGCAGCGGATACCGTCGAAATTGACCAGCGGATGCAGGCGCTCGGCCTCATCCCGGTTGACCTCGCGGAATTTCAGCCCGTAAAGGCGCGCCTTCGCCGCCTGAAGCCGCAACTGATGTTCGCGCTCTTCGGTCTGGGCCAGATACAGGCTGCCGGGCTGAAAGACGCCGCATCCCTGCCCGGTCTCGGCCTCCAGTTCCTTGTAGAGGCTCATGGTGTAGTTCTGGATGCGGGTGATGTTGTTGTTGTCGTGCAGCCCATGGATGTTCGCCGCCGCGTGCCAGGTGGACCCGGAGGTCAGTTCGTCACGTTCGAGCAGAACGCAATCCGTCCACCCGAGCCGGGCAAGGTGATAGAGGATCGAGCAGCCGACGAGGCCACCCCCGATAACGACGACTTGGGCGTGAGTGCGCATATCTTTGGGTGCTTTCACTGACTTCGTTCCGCCCAAGCCTGTGTGCGCGGGTGGCGGAAAAAATGCCGGTTCCCGACACGGGAGCACCCCTCTGCGTCAAATCCGGCCCGGCGCGGGGGTGGTTCCGGCAAGGGCCGGGCCGTGAATTGCGACATTTCGTGACGCATTTGTGCGTGATTCGGGGGGTGAGGCGGATACGTGCCGCAAAAGCAACGCTCGTCGCTTATGCAGCCATATGCCAGCCCTCTTCTGTTTCCTCAAAGCTCAGCTTTTCGTCCATCAGGTCGTCAAGCGCGGAAAACTGGTCGAGTGCTTCCCTGATCTCTTCGTCCTCGCCAATATGCCCGATATAGACAAGCCGCAGCAGGCGCTCCGCCGCGCCATCGACCCCGCATTCACCTTTCTCCCAGCGGGCGACGCTTTGTCCGCTCTTACCGAGCATTGCCCCGAGCACTGTCTGGGACAGCCCCAGTTCATGCCTCAAAAACCGGACTTCCTTCCCGGTCAGGGTCTTCTTTTCAAAGACCAGGCATTCGCCGATGGCGCGATGCAGGCCGTCAATGTCCTCGATATGAACCGCCCTGCCATACGGCGTTTCCGAGTATCGGAAGCCGTTCAGCAAGTATATGTTATCCAGACCGCATTCGCGATAGTGGTATCTTTGCATATCAGCACCTTTGCAGTTTTTCCCCGATTTTTTACATGCGCCGGTGGTCTAGATGACCGTAACAACGGTAAGGCTCTGGTCATGCTGATTGATCACCACGACGACTTGGGTGTTCCTTCCGGCGCTCCGTTTTTTCAGCTTTACCCTCCATTCCCTGTATTCATCCAGCTTCGGGCCATCGACGATTTGGCCGTTTCGCAGCGTATCAAGAGCCTGACGGATGGTGACTCCCCTCTCTGCCATCCTTTCTCCCGCATGAGGGGACAAGCCGATTTTGTCGGAATCGCCACCATCACCAGCCGCCGCACGAATGATGCTCAGAGCCGCCTCTTTGGAAGGCCGTTGCGGAAACAGTAAGATTTTAGCTATGACAGGCCTATCATTTTGATAGTATCGAGCAGATGTCAATAGTCAAAAAGGTCACATTTTTAGCAATCGGCAGGGCTGTTTCCCCTTCCCGGCTGCCCCGAAACACACCCCGATTGCGACATCCGGGTGACGCATTCTGCCATGATACACGCCCCGCGCGGTTGATAGGCTGCCAGGGGAGCCAAGGGAGAACCACATGAAAACCCATACACGTGTCTGTGTCATCGGCGGCGGGGTCGTCGGCTGTTCGGTCGCCTATCACCTGACCAAACTGGGCTGGCCGGATGTCATGCTGATCGAGCGCTCGGACCTGACTTCCGGCTCTACCTGGCACGCGGCGGGCGGCTTTCACACCATCAACGGCGACACCAATATGGCCGCGCTTCAGGGCTATACGATCCGGCTGTATCGCGAGCTTGAGGCGCTGACCGGCATGTCCTGCGGGCTGCATCATGTCGGCGGGGTGACGCTGGCTGACACGCCGGAACGCATGGACATGCTGAAGGCAGAGCGCGCCAAGCACCGCTATATGGGGCTGGAGACCGAAATTCTCGGGCCTGAAGAGATCGCCAGGGTCGCGCCCGTCACCAATGTTAAGGGCGTGCTCGGCGGCATTTACGACCCGCTTGACGGCCATCTTGATCCGTCCGGGACCACCCACGCCTATGCGAGGGCGGCGCGGATGCAGGGCGCAGAGATCATCCTGCACACCAGGGTCACCGAGACCACCCCCCGCCCCGACGGCACATGGCAGGTGGTGACGGACAAGGGCACGGTGATCGCCGAACATGTCGTCAATGCCGGGGGTCTGTGGGCGCGCGAGGTCGCTGCGATGGCCGGGGTCTATCTGCCGCTGCACCCGATGGAGCATCAGTATCTTGTCACCGACGACATCCCCGTCATCTATGAGGCCGAAACCGAGCATCCTCATGTCATGGACCCCGGCGGCGAAAGCTATCTGCGTCAGGAGGGGCGCGGCCTGTGCATCGGCTTTTATGAAAAGGCCTGCCGCCCGTGGGCCGTGGACGGAACACCATGGGATTTCGGCCATGAATTGCTGCCGGATGATCTCGACAAGATCACCGCGTCCGTCGAGTTCGCCTATCGCCGCTTTCCGGTTCTGGCCGAGGCCGGGGTCAAGCGCATCATCCATGGCCCCTTTACCTTTGCCCCCGACGGCAATCCGCTGGTCGGGCCGGTGCCGGGCCTGCGCAACTACTGGTCCGCCTGCGGGGTGATGGCCGGGTTCAGCCAGGGCGGGGGCGTCGGCCTGACGCTGGCGCAATGGATGATCGAGGGAGAGCCGGAGCGGGACATATTTGCCATGGATGTCGCTCGTTTCGGCCCGTGGGTCACGCCGGGTTACACGCTGCCGAAGGTGGTCGAGAATTACCAAACCCGCTTTTCGGTCGTCTATCCGAACGAGGAATTGCCCGCCGCGCGCCCGTTCCGCACCACGCCCATGTATGACATCTGGCACGACATGGGGGCCGTATTCGGCCAGCAATTCGGGCTGGAGGTGCCGAATTATTTCGCCGAAGGCGATGAGCCGCGCTATGAGACCCCTTCTTTCCGCCGATCAAATGCCTGGGACGCCACCGCGCGCGAGGTCCGGGCCGTCCGGGAAGCGGTCGGCGTCAACGAAATTCAGAATTTCAGCAAGTTCCGCATCACCGGGGCGGGCGCGCGGGCCTGGCTCGACCGGATCATGGCGGGCCGCATCCCTGTGCCGGGTCGGTTGTCGCTGACGCCGATGCTGTCGCCCAAGGGCCGTCTGGCCGGGGATTTCACCGTTTCCTGCCTGTCAGAGACCGAGTTTCAGCTCACAGCCTCTTACGGTGCGCAAACCTGTCACGAACGTTGGCTGCGGATGAATGCGGATGAGGGCGTGGGGATAGAGAATATCTCTGACTGTCGCACCGGTTTTCAGATCGCCGGGCCGCGGGCGCGCGATGTGCTTAGCGCCGTCACCCGCGCCGATGTCACCGACATGGCCTTTCTTGACGTGCGGCGCATGGTCATCGGTATGTGCGACTGTATCGTGCAGCGGGTCAGCTATACCGGTGATCTGGGCTATGAAATCTATACCGACGCGATGAGCCAGCGCGCCCTGTGGCATTGCCTGTGGGAAGAGGGACAAAAGCACGGGATGCGCCCGTTCGGAATGCGGGCGATGATGAGCCTGCGCCTCGACAGGCTTTTCGGTTCCTGGCTATCGGAGTTTTCGCCCGATTATACGGCGCGGGAAACCGGGCTGGAGCGGTTCATATCCTTCGGCAAGAATGCTGATTTCATCGGGCGGGCGGCAGCAGAGAAGGAACGCGCCGAAGGGTGCGCCCGCACACTGGTTGCCTTTGAGGTTGATGCCGGAGATGCCGATGTAATCGCTTACGAGCCTGTCTGGATTGACGGCGAGGTCCGGGGGTTCTGCACCTCGGGCGGCTATTCGCATCATACGGGTAAGTCCGTCGCCATGGCGCTGATCCCGGTCGGGGATGCCCGCGATGGTCTGGAGGCCGAGATCGAGATTCTGGGAGAGATGCACAAGGCGCGGCTGATCACCGGGCCGCTGTTTGATGCGGACGGGGCGCGGATGCGGGGGTGAGGTCCGTGCCCTGAAAACGGTCCCCGGCGGGCTGTTGCAAAGACCTGTGCATATTGACCGAACTTTTGCTGCTGTCCCGACAGGATCAGAACCGGAGCCTGTTCAATTTCACCCCGTCAGGCAATAAGCAGGGGGCACCACCCGAATCCATCCCGCGTTCAGGAAACCCCGATGCCGTTCACACTCGCCACCTGGAACATCAACTCCATCCGCCTGCGCGAAGCCAGCGTTCTGAAACTGCTGAAGAGCGAAGCGCCGGACGTGCTGTGCCTTCAGGAATGCAAGGCCCCGGTCGAAAAGATTCCGACGGCGAATTTCAGGTCGCTCGGCTATACGCATCTGCTGGCCCGCGGGCAAAAGGGCTATAACGGCGTCGCAATCCTGTCGCGCCTGCCGATAGAGGAAACCGCAAGCCATGATTTTGCCGGGCTGAAACAGGCGCGCTACATTGCCGGGCGGCTGGCAAACGGGGTAACGATCCATAATTTCTATGTGCCTGCGGGCGGCGATGTTCCCGACCGGCAGGAAAACGAGAAATTCGGGCAGAAGCTCGATTACCTGACCGCCATGCGGAACCATTTTCAGGCCGAGCCGCCGCAAAGGGCGATCCTGACCGGTGATCTGAACATCGCCCCGCGCGCGGATGATGTCTGGTCGCACCGGCAGCTTATAAAGGTGGTCAGCCATACGCCGGTTGAGGTCGGGCATCTGAACGCGGTGATGGAGGCCGGGCGCTGGACCGACATCACCCGCGCGCACATCCCCGAGGGGCGGCTGTATAGCTGGTGGTCCTATCGCGCCCGCGACTGGGACGCGGCGGACAAGGGGCGGCGGCTTGATCACATCTGGGCAACGCCCGACATTGCCGGGGCGACCCGTGCCAGCCGGATATTGCGGGACGCACGTGGGTGGGACAAGCCCTCTGACCACGCGCCGGTTTTCGCGACCTTTGATCTGTGAGGGCGACCGCTGTCATGTCCCGGCGCGGAACACGGCTGCCGAAGATATGCCGTCAGTGCTCGATCTGCTCATCCCTGACGAACATGTTGGCCCAGGCACGGTCCATCAACTCCGGTGACATCTGATAGGGAATGTCCTCGAACTCGCAGATAGAAATGATCTGGTCGATCAGGAACCCCGGCTGATAATTCGCATAGACATTGCCGATTGTCGGGTAGAGGTCTTTCATCAGATAGATCAGCGTCGGCTCATCCAGCGGCAAGTCCTTCTTGCGCGCGACCATGGCAAAGATTTTCAGATAGTCCGCCTGGTTCGGGCCGTCGATCCTGATCTTGTAAAAGATACGGCGCAGGGCGGCCTTGTCGAAAATCTGGTTTGGGTGGAAGTTGGTGGAAAAGATGACCAGCGTGTCAAACGGCACCTCGAATTTCTCGCCCGATTGCAGGGCAAGGATGTCCTTCGATTCCTCCAGCGGCACAATCCAGCGGTTGATCAGCGACTGCGGCGGTTCGGCCTGACGGCCCAGGTCATCGACGATAAACAGGCCGCCGGTGGATTTCAGTTGCAGGGGGGCCTGATAGGTCCGCGCGACCGGATTATAGACCAGATCAAGCATCGACAGCGACAGCTCGCCGCCAGTGATCACGGTCGGGCGGTCACACAGCACATAACGGGTGTCATAGCGGTTGGTCGCCCGGCGGAGCGAGGCCGGATTTTCCACCTGTTCCTCGGCCCGCGAATGCACAATCGGGTCATAGACGGTGATCACGTGGCCTTCGTATTCGATGGCACGGGGCACGAATATCCTGTCGCCAAGCGCGTCGCGGATGCCGTTTGAGATCGAGGATTTTCCGTTGCCCGGCGGCCCATACATCAGGATTGACCGCCCGGCCCCGACCGCAGGGCCAAGGTGATCCAGCAATTCGTCGGGCAGAAGCAGATCCTGCATCGCGCCTGTCAGGTGTTCGCGGGTGATGCGGATGTTGCGGATCGACTGGCGCTTCACCTGCTCTGAATAGACTTTGAGCGGCACCGGTATCGCGCCGTAATATTCGGACTGTCCCAGCATATTCAGCGCGTGCGTCTTGCCGGTGTCGGTCAGCCGAAAGCCTATCTCGTTGCCGGCATTTGCGTGGAGCGTCCCGGTGGCCTCCAGAAAATTCTGTTGCCGGGCCATATCAATCAGTTCCTGCGTCACCGCGACCGGCAGGCAGATGGCCTTGGAAACATCCGAGACTATCTCGACATTCCTGCGAAACATGGTTTTCAGCAATATGTCCCGCATCATTATCACCGAAAGCTGCATTTGCTTGAGCGAACGCGGCGGCGGTGGTGCGGTGACATCGGCGACTTGCATATTCATGGCTGCCCTCTGCTGTTCTGCCCGGTCGTGGTTGGCGGCGACGGTGGTCTTTTGGCCTGCGGGGAAACTGTATCACCCCACGGGCAATGTCGGGGCCACTCTGTGGCAATTTCACGAAGATCACCGCCCACTCAGACGCCCCAAAAGACCTTTTGCGCCAGATAAACGATCAGAAGCGTGCCAAGCGCCAGCCCCATCGGAAAGGCGGCGTGATCCCAGCTTTGCCAATTCGGAGTGGCGCGGCGCACGATAGAAACCCGGCGCAAAAGCCGGTGCAGCCCGAACGACAAAAGCAGGAGAAAGGCGAACAGGAACAGAACCCCGGCAATGTCGTTCACGGCGACAAACGGGGCAATGGCGGCCATCAGTTTGGCGTCGCCGCCGCCAAGAACCCCCGCCATATGCAACAGGAACCCGATGATCAGCACGACGGCAAAATGCAAAAGCCGCCATGCGTATTCCGGGAAAGGCAGGGCGACCAGCCCGACCACCAGAAAAACCGCCACAATCGCCATCACGGTGACGTTGCGGATTTTCATGTCGTTGAGGTCCGTCCACGCGGCCCACAGGGCCAGAGGCGCAACAAAGGGCAGAAACCAGAGGGCTTCGGTGCTGGTGGTGGTCATGGCAGGCTCAACCATTCAATACGTTGCTTTCCAGGGCCCGCAGCGACCGCACCGCAGCCTCGAAATGCTGCGGGTGGGTGTCGATGGCTTCTTGCAGCAGGCCCCGGCCGGTTGACACATCGCCCTGTTTGATTGCCGAAAGCGCAATGGTGTGCAGCAGATGCGCGCGCTCTATCTGGGTCATTTTGATCACCGGCAAATCGTAATTGCGTTGTGCGGAACGGGCGAGAACCAGATTGTTCTTGGCGGTGAACATGCTGCGATCAATGCGCAGGGCACGGATGAACAGCTCTTCCGCGCCGCGATAATCGCCCCGCGTCAGCCGCGAATAGCCCCAGTTGTTCAGCACCCCCGCCGGTTTCGTCGTCAGACCGGCGGCGATTTCATAGAAACTGTCGGCTTTTTCCCATTCCTGATTGCCGTCGGCGATCATGGCCTCCAGCCGATAGCGTTTGTAGGTCTCATAGGTCGGGGGGATGCTGTCCAGCACCGCCTCGGCCTCGGCCCATTTCCCGTCCCGTATCAGGGCGTCGGCCAGTTCGACCCGATCCTCGCTCGTAGCATCGGGATGTGCGATCACCTGACGCCAGACCTCCACCGCCTCGCCGGGGCGATTGGCGCGCACCAGCGACACGCCAAGGCCGCGCCTGAAATCGATCCGCTCCGGTGCCTGTTCTGCGGAACGGGCGAAATAGGTGACCGCCTCTTCCGGGTCGCTGGCGTTCAGCATCAGGTGGCTGAGGTCTGCCTCATCAAGCGCGTTCACGTCCTGCAAGGCGCGCTCCAGATCGGCATCGGCGGTTTTCTGACAGGCCGTCAGCGCAAGCACGCAGACAGCACATAGCGGAATGAGGATAGGATGGTGGCGCATTTTTGCGTCCTTTACTGCTCTGACCATTGTGGCGTGCGAAACAGAAGATATTCACCGCTGCCCCGGCGCACCAGCTCGAACGCCTCGTTGTCGGGGGCATCATAGCCGGTATTTTCGTTCTTGGCGATAGCAAGCCTAAGATTGTCGCGAATCGAGTCGCTTTCGCCATTGTCGAGCGCATAGGCGCGTCGAAAGACCTGCTCGGCCTCGCCCGTGTTGCCGGTTTCCATCAGCACCACGCCAAGGTTGTTCCACGCCGCCGGAAAGGCCCCGTCAAGCGCGACCGCCCGGCGCAGGGTGGTTTCGGCCTGCCTGAACCGCCCCAGCTTCATCTGGGCGGAACCGATGGCGGAAAGCGTGTCGGCGTTCAGCCCGTGCCGGGCCGCCGCGCGGGAATAGGCGCGCAGGGCCAACTGATATTCCCCCGCCGCCATCAACCGGTGCCCGACGATCAGCCCGTCGGCGGATTGCGCGCCATCAACAGGCCCGAACGGTGCGAACGGATCGGCCCCGAAGTCCCGGTTTTCGGCGGGAGTGCAGGCGGCCACAAAGACCATTGCGGCAAGAAGCCCCGGACGAATGAACATGTGCGCTTAGAAGTTCGTGTTTTGCAGGGTCAGGTAGATGTCATAGACCGAAGGGCCGATGAGGATCAGCAGAAGCGGCGGCACCGTCAGCATCATCGTGGCCAGTGTCATCTTGGTGGGCAGCTTGTTGGCCTTTTCCTCGGCCCGCATCACCCGCTTGTCGCGCATCTCAGAGGCATAAACCCGCAGCGCGTCGGCAATCGAGGTGCCGAACGTGGCCGACTGGATCAGAACGGTGACGAAACTGGCGATGTCCTGAACACCCGTGCGCTCTGACATATCCCGCAGAACCAGCGCCTTGTCCTTGCCCGCCTTCATTTCCTGGGCCACGATTTCAAATTCCCTCGAAAGCGCCGGATAGCCTGACCGGGTTTCCCTGGCCACGCGAATGATCGACTGATCAAGCGACTGCCCGGCCTCAATACACACCAGCATCATGTCGAGCGCGTCAGGAAAGCCGTTGATAATTTCTTCCTGCCGGGCCTCCAGCCGTTTGTTCACCCAGTATTTCGGCAGAATATACCCGACGGCACCGGGCAGAACCCCGGTCAGAACCATCGATTGGGTTGAAAGCTCGCCCCCCAAGGACCGGATGTAGGTGACAAGCATACCAAGGGCCAGAAACCCCAGGCCAAGCAGAAGCTGAAAGAAGTGATAGGTGCGCACGGCCTGTCGGCTGCTGTATCCCGCCTGTAGCAGCCGCAAGCGGATGGCAGAGTATTCCTCTTCGCTCTGCGGCTCCAGAAAGGTGGAGTATTTTTCCAGCTTGTCGCTTCCGGCCGAAACGCGAAGCTGTTTTTCCTTGCCACCCTGCGCCGCCCGGTTCTGCCGTTTGAGCTTATCGAGCGGATCCCGGGTTTTCCTCAGCAGGACCGGCAATGTCAGCAGGATCAGGAACATGCCCAGAATGCCCGCCGCCAAAAGCGGGCCGAACTCACCGAACTGTTCCATCAGAATCTGGTTGGCTATATCAAGAAATTCCATCGCCCTGCTCCTCAGACCTTGATGTTCACCAGTTTGCGCATCACCAGGATGTTGGCGATCAGGAAGGCCGCAACCACCAGACAAGCCGGGATGAAAACGGCCGTTTCCTTTACCTCATCATAATAATCCGGCTTGATCAGGTTGATCATCAGCATTGCCAGGATCGGAAAGCCGGACAGGAAATTGCCGGACCATTTCGCCTCTGCTGTAATCGCTTTCACGCGCCGGAACAGTTTGAAGCGGGCGCGGATAACCTTGGCCAGACCATCAAGAATCTCCGAAAGGTTCCCCCCCGATACCTGTTGAATGCTCACGGCGACGGCAAAGAAACGCATATCCTGATTATCCAGACGCTCGGCCATTTCCGTCAGCGCCTCGCCGACATCGCGGCCATAGGCGGCCTCGTCCGAGATCACCCCCATTTCAGAGGCCAGCGGATCGGGAATTTCCTGGGCAACCACGCTGAGCGCAGAGGAAAACGGATGCCCGACGCGCAGGGATCGGACCATAAGCTCAACCGCGTCGGGCAACTGTTCCTCGATCATGCTCATGCGCTTTTTGGCCTTGCCGTTGACCCAGACATAGACCCCGCCAATCCCCATGATCACCGAAACACAGACGCGCAGGATCAGCCCGGCCTCGGTGCCAACCGACAGACCGACAAACGCAACGAACGCCAGCACCCCCATCATCAGGATCAACTGCATGGGCGTAAAGACGATCCCGGCATGTTTCGCCTTTTCGGCCAGCAGCGAATAGAAGGGGATTGATCCCGAATGCATGTGCTGGCTCATTTCCTTGCGGAGCTGCTCCAGCACCTGCTCGCGGCCCATGCCTTTTTCGAGCATGTCCAGACGGCGGTTAACCTTGCTGTTCAGGCTGATCGACTTGCCAAAGATGGTCAGATAAATCCCCTCGACCAACACGATGACGCCGATGAAGATCAGACCGTATATGATGATTTCAGGGTTTATCATCTCGGGGGTTACTCCGCTTCTACGGGTTCAAAGATCGACATCGGCAGATCGTAACCCCATATGCGGAAACGGTCCGAGAAGTGGCTGCGAATGCCGCTGGCGGTGAAATGGCCGAGAATTTTGTTGTCGGGCGTCATGCCGACGCGATGAAAGCGGAATATCTCTTGCATCGAGATGACTTCGCCCTCCATGCCCGTCACTTCGGTGATCGAAACCATGCGCCGCGAACCATCCTGAAGGCGGCTGACCTGAACGATCAGGTTGACGGCAGAGGCGATTTGCGCGCGCACCGCCTTGATCGGCATTTCGATCCCGGCCATGGCGATCATGTTTTCCAGGCGGGACACGCCGTCGCGCGCCGAGTTGGCGTGCAGCGTGGTCATGGAACCGTCATGGCCGGTGTTCATCGCCTGAAGCATGTCGATGACCTCATCGCCGCGGGTCTCGCCGACGATGATGCGGTCAGGGCGCATCCTCAGCGCGTTTCTCAGGCAATCGCGCTGGGTGACGGCCCCCTTGCCCTCGACATTCGCCGGGCGGCTTTCCATCCGGCCCACATGGGTTTGCTGCAACTGGAGTTCCGCCGTGTCCTCGATGGTCAGAATGCGCTCTGAATCGTCAATGAACCCCGACAGCGCATTCAGCGTCGTCGTCTTGCCCGAGCCGGTGCCGCCCGAAACGATGACATTCAGCCGGGTGGCGACGGCGGCCTGAAGGTATGCCGCCATTTCCTCGCTGAAGGCCCCGAAGCGCACCAGTTCGTCAATGCTGAGCTTGTCCTCTTTGAATTTGCGGATCGAGACCAGCGAGCCATCCACGGCAATCGGCGGCACCATCGCGTTGAAACGTGACCCGTCCGCAAGCCGCGCATCCACATACGGGTTCGATTCATCGACCCGCCGCCCCACCGCCGACACGATCTTGTCGATGATGCGCAGAAGGTGCTTTTCATCCTTGAAGGTGATGTCAGAGATTTCCAGCCGCCCGCTGCGCTCGACGAAAATCTGCTGCGGGCCGTTCACCAGAATGTCGTTCACTTCCGGGTCTTTCAGAAGCGGCTCCAGCGGGCCAAGCCCGGTCACCTCGTCATAGAGTTCCTGATTCAGTTGCGTGCGTTCATCCCGGTTCAGGACCACGCCCATGCCCTCGAGCGATTCAGAGGCAATGGCGACGATTTCCGCGCGCAAATCCTTTTCTGAGGCCCCCTCCAGCGCCGACAGGTTCAGATTGTCGAGCAGCTCCCGATGCAGCTCGGCCTTTATCTCGCCAAGCCGCTGTTTGCGCTTTGCGTCCTTTTCGGCGGGGGCCGGTTTGGCGGCGGCCTTGTTCGTCTTGCGCTCAACACGCGGCTGCGTGGTTGTGGCCGGAATGTGCATGACATTCGCCGGGGCCTCGGCCTGACCGGTATTTGCGGGCGGTTTGCCGCCGCCACCGGATTTCTTGTATCGCGAAAACATTCCTACCTCTTATCTACCTGTTTTGTTGAGCACCCGCTTCGGCGGCCTCGTTGACATCATGCACCGAGGCAGCAAGTTTCTGGATTTCCCGGCGCAACGGGTTCTTGGCCGCCGCTTCCGCCAGCGGCATACCATGATCCCCGGCCTCGGACACCGGCTTGCCGCCGTCGGGAAGCTGCACCTCGATGTCAATGTCGAGACTTTCCGACAGCCGCTTGACCCGGGCCTTGCCGGTCAGGTCGGTGAATTTCGGTGCCCGGTTCAGCACATAGCGCAGTTTCTGCACCGGCAACTCTTCGGCCTTCAGCGCCCGGATCATGCGCAGCGTATTCTGCGCCGACCGCATGTCAATCTCCAGCGTCGCGAAATAGACATGGGCCTGGTTCAGGACTGCCTCTGTCCAGGCAACCAGCGTTGACGGCATGTCCACCACCACGTAATCGAAATTCGTCCGCGCCATTTCGACCAGCCGCTCCACCTCTTCGACACCGACAATATCCAGCGGCAGGATTTCGGACGGCGCGGTAAAGACATGCAGCTTCTCATTGAAGGTCTGAAGCGCCTGCATGAAGCTCTCTTTGTCCATCGACGCCACGTCCGACAGAAGCTCATAGACCGTTTCCCGGCGCGGCAGATCAAGATAGGTCGCCGCCGTGCCGAACTGAAAATCAAGGTCCAGCAGACACACACGGAGGCCGTCTTTCTTTTTGATATTGGCAAGCTCCCAGGCCAGATTGATCGCCAGCGTGGTTGCGCCGGTGCCCCCGGCAAGCCCGTGTATCGGCAGGACAACACCGTTCCGGTCGCCGGTCGCTTTCAGTCCGGGCGTTGCCGCACCGCCGTCCGCCACCGGACCGGCGGCCCGCAACCGCTCGATAGCGTTGTGCAGCTCGCCCTCCGGCAGGGGATAGGGGATGAAATCCGCCGCGCCGGTCCGCAAAAGCTGGTGCAGGGCGATGGGGCTTACGTCCTCGGCAATCAGGATAACCTTGATGCCCTTGGTCCGCGCGCTCTTGATCAGCGCGCCGATTTCGTCCACCAGGTCTTCGTCCTGATCGTTGATGGCGATGGCGATGAACTCAAGCGGATCGGCACCGGGCTGTTGCAGGAACTGCTTTGCGTCCTCAAACCCCAGGTCGCCCCAGTTTTCGCCAAGCTCGGTTTCCATGTCGTCGATCAGCAGATCGAAATTCTGCACATCGCGGGAAACCGTGCAGGCCACGATACGCTCTGATTCAGACTGTAGTGCCGCGCTGCCTGTCATCTCCTCATGTCCTCTTTCTTGCGGGCGGCTGCGAAAAGGCAGAGGAAAATGCACTCATGCCGGTCCACCCTACCGTCGCCCGTGCGCGAATCCGCTTCGCACACTGTTCCTGAAATGGAAAGTGGCCGGTAATCTTGGCAAGATTAGGGCCAAAAACACGTATTTGCTGGTTCATTCCGGATGATTTCTGGCAAGGTGACCGGGGGGTCATGCCTTTATGCTTCGGAAATGCCGGGGGCAGATCGGATACGCATTGCGCGGTCCGGCCTGCCCCCGGCATGATGCCATCACGGGGGGCGTCCGTCAACCGCCGCCCGCGTCTACAGCCTTACCCTCGTCAATGGTCTTCTGCGTCGCGCTTGCCACATATTCGCGAAAGACGACCTCGGCGTATTTGCCATTCAGCACAATCGAATGGCCCTGAACAAAGCCCGAGACCTCGGTGACCGTGCGGCGGTTGCGCCGGTCACGTTCCTGGGTCTGGATCAACGGCTGGGTCTCGCCAAGCGAACTCAGCGCCTCCAGCCGCCCGCGATCAACGCCCAGACTGACAAGGTGGTTGACCGCCGCCTCTGCGCGCCGCAGCCCAAGGGCCTTGTTATACGCCGCAGGTCCGACCAGATCGGTATGGCCGAACACCCGGAAACGCACTTCGGGGAACTGGCGTATCCATTGCGCCTGATCGGCCAGAACCCGGCGCGCCTCATCATCCAGCGCGGCGCTGTCAAAGTCAAAGTTGATCGTGTCGGGCGTCTCTGCCGCGAACCGCTCGGCAAGCGCGACCACATACCCCAACTGTCCTCTCTGGATCAGCTTGTTGTTCATGGTGGCATTGCCGAAGCTGCCCGCGTCGATCTCGCTGCCTGCTTCCATCAGGAACTTGGCGGGGGCTTCGGGCGTGCAGGCCGCAATCGCGGTCGTGCAGGCCAGGGCGACAAGCGTCTTGTAGGTGGTGTTTTTCATGGGTCTCACTCCAACACGTAACCGTAGGAACCGGAGAAATCCTGCCGCGCGACTTCGTTCGCACCGCTGTTCGCCGTGGGGGGGGTGCTGGCCGTTTTGCCCAGCAGGAAGAACTCGGCTTCCGATGGCGGACGCACCCGGCTGGTCGGCAGTGACAGCGCCTCGCTGCGTGTCGGCGACACCAGATGCGCGGTCACGATGACGACAAGCTCTGACTGGTTGCGCTGATACTCCGCGCTGCGGAACAGAGCACCGAGGATGGGGATGTCGCCCAGCCACGGCACCTGGCTGTTGCCGTCGCGGAAATCATCCTGCAACAGACCGGCGATGGCGAAACTTTCCCCGTCGCGCATCTCGACAGTCGTTGCCGCGCTGCGGGTGCGAAAGCCGGGGACGTTGAAGCCGTTGTAGATGATGTTGTTGGTGGTATCGAGGCTGCTCACGCCCGCGCTGATCTGAAGGTTGATCTGCTCCCCGTCAACAACGCGCGGCACGAAGTCCAGCGCCACACCGAAGGGCCGGTATTCGATGGCGATGCCGTCATCATCCGGCACCGGCACCGGAAACTCGCCCCCGGCAAGGAAGTTGGCCTCCTGCCCCGAAAGCGCGGTCAGGTTCGGCTCTGCCAGGGTGCGGACCAGCCCGCGGTTTTCCAGCGCTTCGAGCAATACGCTAAGCTGCACGCTGCCGACACTGATCTGGCCGATGATCGCACCCGCCGCATTTTCGGCGGTATCAAAGGCGGTGAAAAGTTGTGGCAGACCGGTAAGCGGGCTTTCAACGCCGGGGGTGATAACGCCGCTGCCAAGGCCGCCGACCACATCAGTGCCGTCGACAAGCAGGCCGCCGTCAAGCTGCTTGGAAACCGAACGCTGCACTTCGGCGAAGCGCACCTCCAGCATGACCTGATGATTGCCGCCGACATTCATCAGGTTGGAAACCCGATCCGGGGCATAGCGGTTGGCCAGATCAAGCGCCCGGTCCATACGCGCGGTGCTTGATGCGGTGCCGGACAGGACGATGCCGTCATTGGCGGTGCGCACCTCGATCCGCTCACCCGGCAGGATTTGCTGAAGGCGTTCCTTGAACTCGGCGATGTCCGGGGTGATCTGAACATCGACATTGGTGATGAGCATCCCATCGGCGCTCAGCAGGGTCAGCGTCGTCCGGCCCGGTGTCTTGCCGAGAACATAGATCGTGCGCTCCGACAGGGTAGAGATGTCGGCGATGCCCGGATTGGCGATGGAAAGCTCGGCAAAGGGCGTTTCGCTTTCGACAACCACTGCGCTGTTGACCGAAACCTTAAGCGCCGCCGAGGGCGCACCGCGCATTATGCGGATGTTTTCGGCCGTCGCGACGACCGGCGATGTGGCGGTGATGGCAAACCCCAACAGGGCTGCTCTTAAGAGTGTTCTGTGATACATGTGATCCTGCCTCTCTGATCACGGCTGCTGTGGACGGGTCTTTGCCCGCTAATTGCCGTCAGCTTGCCCGAACCGGGGGGGTGGCGCAACTGTTGACCCCCGCCGGGGGCGATTTATGTGGACAACCCGCAACAGAATTCTAGGGGTGGTTGTATGGTCGGAAGGGAACTCTATATGATGGGGTGCTTCTGAAAATATTCTTGTTTAACAGATAGTTAAATAGGGAAGGTGATTCGCGGTCCGGGGCGCGCCGTATCCCCGAACATTGAGGGAATCACCCCGGTGACACGTGCGCCCCCTGGGAAAGAGCCGGGGCCGCGTTTGTCCTGTCCGGGGGGCACCGTCCCACCCACGCCCTGCCTTTGCAATTTCCCCCGCCCCGTGTCAGAGAGCACCCGGACAAATCATTCGGGACGGCAGAAGATGATCCTCTACCCCGCCATTGACCTGAAAGACGGTCATTGTGTGCGCCTCTACAAGGGCAGGATGGACCGGGCGACCGTGTTCAGTGACGACCCGGCGGCGCAGGCGCGGGCTTTCGCGGACGCGGGCTGCGAATGGCTGCATCTTGTCGATCTGAACGGCGCGTTTGCGGGCAAGCCCGTGAACGGGGCCGCTGTGGAAGCCATCCTTGCCGCGACCGGCGTTCCCGTGCAGCTCGGCGGCGGTATCCGGGACATGGCCACTATTGAGGCATGGCTGTCCCGCGGGGTCGCCCGTGTCATCCTCGGCACCATTGCCGTGGAAAGCCCCGATCTGACGCGGGATGCCGCGCGGGCCTTTCCCGGTCGGGTCGCGGTGGGGATTGACGCGCGGGGCGGGCGGGTCGCCACCAGGGGATGGGCGAGGGACAGCGGCGTGACGGTCACTGATCTGGCCCGGTCCTTTGAAGACGCTGGCGTGGCCGCAGTCATCTATACCGACATCAACCGTGACGGGGCCATGAGCGGCCCGAACATCGCGGCGACGGCGGCACTGGCGAATGCGGTTTCGATACCGGTGATTGCCTCGGGCGGGGTGTCATCGCTCGACGATCTGCGGGCGCTGAAGTCCTGCGGCGCGCCGCTTGATGGCGTGATCTCGGGCCGGGCGCTCTATGACGGCGCAATCGGGCTGGGGCAGGCGCTGGCAGTGCTGAAGGGTGATGAGGGGGCCGCGCGGGGGCGGCCGGACGCCGGATGAGGCCGCGCGGCCCCGTATCGCCCGGCTCTTTCCCCGGCGCGCAAAATGCTGTAGAGAAGGGGAGCCATGAACAACCATTTCGACACCCTGAGCGCGGTTGAGGCGCTGGAAGACGCCGGGATTGCCCCGGACCACGCCC
>JPPB01000122.1 GCA_001483205.1 alpha proteobacterium 3107 | reverse complement strand
ATTCCCATGCCCGCCGACACGGACCGGACACCCCCCACCGGCGTCACTGCGATGATCGTGCCTGCCCCGGTCGCCCCTTGACGGCAGCGCTCAAAACCGCCCTCATCCGCAGGGCCACCGACGAGGGCTTTGCCGCCGTCGGCATCTGTCGCCCTGATGCGATCCCGCAGGCAGGCGCGCGGCTCAGGCAGTTCGTCGCCGCAGGATGGCACGGGCGGATGCGCTGGATGGCCGAACGGATGGGCTGGCGCGGCAACCCGGCGGCGCTCTGGCCGGAGGCGCGCTCGGTGATCATGCTGGCAGAGACCTACACCCCCGACCATGACCCGCTGGAGACACTGGCGCAACGGGACCGGGCGACAATATCCGTCTATGCGCAGAACCGCGATTACCACGACATCGTGAAAAAGCGGCTGAAACGGCTCGGGCGCTGGCTGATCGGGCAGGCCCCGGAAAGCCGGATCAAGGTGTTCGTCGATACCGCCCCGGTGATGGAAAAACCGCTGGCCGCCGCTGCGGGCCTCGGCTGGCAGGGCAAGCACACCAACCTTTTGTCGCGCGACCTGGGCAACTGGTTCTTTCTGGGCGCGATCTTCACCACGGCAGAGCTGCCCCCGGATGCCCCCGCCACAGAGCGGTGCGGGTCGTGCCGGGCCTGTCTCGACATCTGCCCGACAGGGGCGTTCCCGGCCCCCTTTCAGCTCGATGCGCGGCGGTGCATTTCCTACCTGACCATAGAGCATCCCGGCCCGGTGCGGGCTGATCTGCGCCCGCTCATGGGCAACCGTATCTATGGGTGTGACGATTGTCTGGCGGTTTGTCCGTGGAACAAGTTCGCCAGGGCGGGGCGGGAGGCGCGCTATGCGGCCCGTGATGATCTGCGCGCGCCGGGGCTGGCAGAGCTGGCCCGGCTGGATGATGCGGCCTTTCGGGAGAGGTTTTCCGGCTCTCCGATTAAACGGATCGGGCGGGGCCGGTTTGTCCGCAACGTGCTGTATGCGATTGGCAATTCGGGAGAGGCCGGGTTGGTCGGCGCGGCGCGGGCGCTGACCGGTGATGCGGATGAAGCGGTTGCCGATGCTGCCGGCTGGGCGGTGGGCAGGCTGACGAAAGGCGAATGACCCTGCGGGGCGGTGACATGGCCGGACCATGGCCGGGGTATTACAGAGACCTCTGTATATTGGCGTATCGGTTTCCAAACCGTCCGCCCGGCTACGCAAATACGCAAAGGTCTTTTTTGCACCCCGCGCCGCACCATGCTATGCTCAAGACCGGTCAACCACGGAGGCCCCAAATGACACGGCATATCCTCGACCGCGATTCCGCCACCCCCGACGACCGGGACATGAAACGCTTCACCGATCTGAGGCGCACCGCCGGACAGACCGGCCCGAACCCGGCGACGGCGCGGCTTCAGCAGCGCAAGCCGGGCCGCGCACCGGGCAACCCGCGCATGAAGGCCTATCTGGACATTGAGCGTGGCGGTCGCTGACCCTTGTGCCCGATGCGGCACCTTCCTGCCCCGCGCGGGACAGGACGGAACGCCGGGTTGAGCGCCCTGCCCTCTGTGCGCGGCGCGGAATTTCTGTGCCTGTATGTGCTTGCGCCCCTGATCATGGCGGTCGCCCTGCCGCCGGGGGTGCTGTTCCCCGCGCTGTTCGCGGTCAGCGCCCTCGGCATGATCCTGCTTCATTTCACCGCCGGGT
The DNA here is from genome assembly GCA_001483205.1 of alpha proteobacterium 3107. Taxonomy (GTDB): domain Bacteria; phylum Pseudomonadota; class Alphaproteobacteria; order Rhodobacterales; family Rhodobacteraceae; genus 3107. Next base: position 2,109 of record JPPB01000122.1, on the reverse strand, counting down.
TCCGCTGGCGCGACCTTGTGGGCGGCATGGCCGAGATTCGCCTGTCCGTGATCCTTGTGACCGCCGCGCTGACATCCGCCGCCAGCCTGCTGATCCTCGCCCAATCGCGACCGGACGCCCTGTTCAGCCTGCCGCGCTTTCGCCCCGGTCTGATGGTGATGATCACCCTGCTTTACCCGGTGCTGTCGGTGTTGCCGCAAGAGCTGGTCTACAGGCCGCTCTATTTCCGCCGCTACGGGCATTTTCTGCCCTCCGGGTCGCGCGGCCTGATGCTGAACGCAGCGCTGTTTTCGCTGGCCCATCTGATGTATTGGAGCGCGCTTGTCGCCGCGATGACCTTCCTCGGCGGGCTGATCTTTGCCTGGGCCTATGAAACCCGCCGCAGTTTTCCCCTGGCGATGGTTCTGCATTCGGTGGCGGGGATCGTGTTGTTCGCCGTCGGCATGGGGGCCTATTTCTATTCCGGCAATGTGACGCGGCCATTTTAGGGCGGCCGGCCCCGGTCCGGCGGGCCTGCGTCCCCTGCCCCGGCCTATCGCGCCGCCAGCCCCGCCCGCATCAGGGCGCGGCGCGCGGGCGGGACGGAACAGAGCGCGGCAAGCGCCGCTGCCCGCACATCACGCGGGGCCCGCGCCCCGGCCATCGAAACACGGTTGAGCGCATCAATCCCCGCAACGCGCAACCGGACCTGCGGATGGCGACGGCGGTGATACGCCGCCAGCATCGCGGCAGACCCGATGTCAGCGGGCGCGCGGGCGGCAAGCTCTGACAGCACCCGCAGGTCGGCAAGGCTCATATTCAGGCCCTGCGCACCGATCGGCGGCACCACATGGGCGGCCTCGGCCATCAGCGCAATCCGCTCTGCCGCCATCCGCCCGGCGACCCGGCTGATCACCGGCCAGACCGTGCGGCGGGTGATCAGGCTGAGCGGGCCGAGCAACCCGCAGGACCGCGCGGTCATCGCCGCCCCGAAATCCGGCACAGGCAGGGCCGACAGCCGCAGCGCCTCGGCCCCGGTCTGCATCCAGACCACGGCGGAACAGGGCTGGCCCTCGTGATCCGGCAACGGCACCAGGGTGAACGGCCCGCCGCGGTGGTGAATTTCGGTCGAGACGTTTTCATGCGGCACCGGATGGGTCACGGCAAAGGCCAGCGCTTTCTGCCCGTAGCGGGTTGTTTTCACGCTGATCCCGGCGGCGTGCCGGACCGGGGAGTCGCGCCCGTCCGCACCGATCAGCAGTCTGGCCGCCACCCGCCCGCCATCCGAGAGGGTCGCCCGCGCCTGCCCTTCCCGCGTCATCACCCCGGCAATGCCGACACCCGGGCGAAAATCAACACCGGGCAGCGTTGCCAGATGCGCCACAAGCTCCCGCCGCAAGAGCCGGTTCGGCAGGTTCCAGCCGAAAGGCGCATCAGAGATGTCGGCAGAGTTGAAATCCCGGATCAGGCGGGGCTTTGGCCCGGTGCCCGTGCCTGCGCCTGCGCCTGCGTCTGTGGCGTCAACGATGCGCATCACCCGCAGCGGGGTCGCATGAGGGGCAAGGCGTCCCCACAGCCCGCAGGCGCTCAGCAGGCCCTGCGCCGGTTGCAGAAAGGCGGTGGTGCGCAGGTCGGTTGCGCCGCCCGGTTTGGCACCGGTTGCGGGCGGGGCGGAGTCGGTTGCGCCCGGTGTGGCGTCGGTTGCGCGTGGAAGGGGATCGACGCAGATGACGGAAAACCCCGCGTCCCCGAATGCCGCTGCCGCGATCAGCCCGGCAATGCCGCCGCCGGAAATCAGGATGTCGGTTGTCTCTGGGGTCATGGACCTTGTGCCTTCATACGCCCGGTATGGCTGCGGGGAACCGGGCCGGGCCGTCGTCTCATCAGGCGGGACGCTACCCCGCGCCCCGGCGGGATGCAATCAGGGACATCAGCAGGACAAAAACCTCTGCATATTGGCCGAGCCGGGCAGCCGCCTGCCCGGGCGGGCGCTTTTCGCGACAGTCCATATTGGCGATGGTCTTGCCATAGAGTCCATACACTGCAAAAGGTTGAGACGTTTCAAGCGCCTGCCGGGGGGTGAGGCCCGTCCCGGAAACGGTCCGGTGGACCGTTTCAGGGCCGAACGGG
>JPPB01000121.1 GCA_001483205.1 alpha proteobacterium 3107 | reverse complement strand
GCCAGAATCGCCCCTTCGTCGCGCCATTCCATGGGCCGATCCTACGGCGGGGATATTTGGCCGCAAGGGGGGCGGCCATATGCGCCTTTACGCCGCCCGCCCCCGCGCCTATAACCCGGCCATGATGACCCGCCGTGCCACGATCATTCTGCGAATTACCTGCCCGGCGCTCTGAGGATCGGAGCCGTCGGGACACCACGCATGGGGCCGTCTGCCGAGTATCACACCCCGCCCCAAGTATCACGCCCCCTTCGAGGATCACCCCCGCATGTGCGCCGACACGCCCGCCCCCGACTACAAAGACACCCTGAATCTGCCCCGAACCGGCTTTCCGATGCGCGCGGGACTGCCGAAACGCGAACCGGGCTGGCTCGACCGCTGGCAACACATCGGCATCTATGACCGCCTACGCGACCGGGCGGCGGGGCGCGCGCCGTTCACGCTCCATGACGGCCCGCCCTATGCCAACGGTCACCTGCATATCGGCCACGCACTGAACAAGATCCTGAAAGACATGGTGGTGCGCAGCCAACAGATGATGGGCCGGGACGCGCGCTATATCCCCGGCTGGGACTGTCACGGCCTGCCCATCGAATGGAAGATCGAGGAACGCTATCGCAGCGCAGGCCGCAGCAAGGACGAGGTTGACACCATTGATTTCCGGCAGGAGTGCCGGAAGTTTGCCGAAGGCTGGATCGACATCCAGCGCGAGGAATTTCGCCGCCTTGGGATCACCGGCGCGTGGGACAAGCCCTATCTGACTATGGATTTCCACGCCGAGCAGGTGATTTCCGAGGAATTTATGAAGTTCCTGATGAACGGCACGCTGTATCGCGGGGCCAAACCGGTGATGTGGTCGCCGGTGGAAAAGACCGCACTGGCCGAGGCAGAGATAGAATATCACGACCACCGCAGTCATACGATCTGGGTCAGGTTCGCCATCACCAACGGGCAGGGCGATCTGGCGGATGCGGGCGTTGTCATCTGGACGACGACACCCTGGACGATCCCCTCGAACAAGGCGGTCGCCTTTAACCGGTCAATCTCTTACGGGCTTTACCGGGTTGACGCGACCGGGGAGGAAAGCCTGACAAAGCCGGGTGCCCTATTTCTGTTTGCCGACACGCTGGCCGGGGCAGCGCTGGAGGCGGCACGGGTGACGGCCTTCACCCGGCTGCGCGATGTCGCCGCGTCCGAATTTGACGGCATGATCCTTGCGCATCCCTTGCGCGGCCTTCCCGGTGCGGGCGGCTTCTGGAATTACGAGGTGCCGATGATTGATGGCGATCATGTGACCGATGAGGCCGGGACGGGTTTCGTGCATACCGCGCCCAGCCACGGGGCGGATGATTACGAGGCCTTCGCAAGTCGTGGCTGGGCCGACCGGATGACCGACAATGTGGGCGAGGAGTCCGAGTTTCTGCCCCATGTGCCGTTTTTTGCCGGGCTTCGGGTCTTTGACCGCAGGGGGCGCGAAGGCGGGGCCAACGCCGCTGTCATCGACAGGCTGACAGAGGCGGGCGGTCTGGTCGCGCGCGGGCAGGTGACCCATTCCTACCCCCATAGCTGGCGGTCGAAAGCGCCGATCATCTTTCGCAGCACCCCGCAATGGTTCGCCGCCATTGACCGCGAAGTCGGGGATGATCAGGACGATTATGGCCGAACGATCCGGGAGCGCGCGCTCGCCTCAATCGACAGGCTGGTGGAGTGGACCCCGCGCACCGGCCGCAACCGGCTGCATTCGATGATCGAGGCGCGCCCGGACTGGGTGCTCTCGCGTCAACGGGCCTGGGGCGTGCCACTTACCTGTTTCACCCGCAAGGGCGCGCAGCCGTCCGATGCCGACTATCTGCTGCGCAATGAGGCCGTCAACGCGCGCATCGTCCGGGTGTTCGGGGCCGAGGGCGCGGATGCCTGGTATGCAGAGGGCGCGAAGGAGCGGTTTCTGTCAGGGATTGCCGACCCCCGGACCGGGGCAGCGCTTGATCCCGACGATTATGATCAGGTGTTCGATATTCTGGATGTGTGGTTCGATTCCGGCTCTACCCACGCCTTTGTTCTGCGCGACCGTGAGGATGGCTCTGCGGATGGTCTGGCCGATCTCTACCTCGAAGGCACCGATCAGCATCGCGGCTGGTTCCATTCCTCGATGCTGCAAGCCTGCGGGACGCGGGGGCGGGCGCCCTATCGCGCGGTTCTGACCCATGGTTTCACCCTTGACGGCAAGGGCAACAAGATGTCGAAATCGCTGGGTAACACCATCGCGCCCGATCAGGTGGTGAAGCAATACGGGGCCGACATCCTGCGGCTGTGGGTTGCACAGTCGGACTACACCGCCGATATGAGAATCGGGAATGAGATTCTGAAAGGCGCGGCAGACGGGTATCGCCGCCTGCGCAATACCATGCGTTTCATCCTCGGGTCACTGGCCCATTTCACCGAAGCCGACCGCACGGACCCGGCGGCGATGCCAGAGCTGGAGCGCTGGGTGCTGCACCGGCTGGCCGAGCTTGATCGCATCGTGCGCACGGGCTATGAAAAATATGATTTTCAGGGTGTGTTTCAGGCGGTTTTCACCTTCGCCACCGTCGATCTGTCGAGCTTCTATTTCGACATTCGCAAAGATGCGCTGTATTGCGACGGGGACAGCGCCCGCCGCCGGGCGGCAAGAACGGTGCTTGATCTGATCTATCACCGTCTGATCGCCTGGCTGGCCCCGATCCTGGTGTTCACCATGGAAGAGGTGTGGCTGGAGCGCAATCCGGGGCCGGAGAGTTCGGTTCACCTGACGGATATGCCGGAGACGCCCGCCGGGTGGCTGGATGAGGCGCTGGCGGCGAAATGGGCCGCTGTTCGGCGCGTCCGCAGGGTGGTGACCGCCGCGCTGGAGGTGCAGCGGGCCGACAAGGTGATCGGCGCATCGCTGGAGGCCGCGCCGGTGGTTCATGTGCGGGACGGGGGGGTGCTCGCCGCCCTGAAGACGGTGGATTTTGCCGATGTCTGCATCACGTCCGGCATTGTGCTGACCGGTGACCCGAGCCCGGCAGAGGCATTTCGTCTGCCGGAGGTCGATGGTGTTGGCGTGGTGTTTGAGGCCGCTGAGGGCGGCAAGTGTCTGCGCTGTTGGAAAATCCTCGCCGATGTGGGCCGCCATGCGCACCCCGGAACCTGTGCGCGCTGTGATGGGGCGCTGGCGGAAACTGAGACCGGGGCCTGACACTCCGCCAGCAGATAAAAACGTTTCAGGTCCGAAGGCCCCGGCGTTCAGGGATGATCTGTTGCGCCACGCCTGCGCCCATCAGATAGACCGAGGTGGCGATCAGCCCCCACAAGGCCCAGCTTTGCGGGTGAAAATCGACCCAGGCCGCCCAGGCCGCAAACCCCGTCCACAGCGCCGTCACCGGCAGCGAGACCATCCGCCACCGGGCGGTGCGCACCGGATGGATGAATTTCAGCGGCAGGAACATCGTCACCGCCGTCAGGCAGACAATCGCCAGAATCACCCAGTGATTGGGTGTGGTGGCGAACAGCACCAGCACCAGCATGTTCCAGCATCCGGGAAAGCCGGAAAAAGAATTGTCCCTGGTCTTCATCCGGGTATCGGCGAAATACAGGGCGCTGGCATAGGTGATAACGATGATCGCCAGCCAGCCGGTCCAGCCGGTCAGCAACCCCGACTTGAACAGCGCATAGGCGGGCACGAACACATAGGTCAGATAGTCGATGATCAGGTCCAGAAGCACACCATCATAGACCGGCGCATTCTTCTTGACATGATATTTGCGGGCCAGCGGGCCGTCTATCCCGTCCACGGCAAAGGCAACCACCAGCCACAGGAACATCAGGCTCCATTTCGCCTCGACCGCTGCCAGCATCGCCAGCATGGCGAACACGGCCCCGGTCGCGGTCAGAAAATGGACGCAGAGCGCCTTGAAACGATCCGTCATCGAAACGTCATGCAGGAATTTGTCGCGGAGTGCAAATGTCATTGCGCGGGCTGTCCGGGACACGGGGCTTCGGCCTGTATGTTCAACTGCCCGCGCCTGCCCTCGGGTGGGTCCGGTCATAAACCTCCATCAGGCTGACCTGATCGACAGCGGTATAACCCTGGGTGGTGGCCAGGCTGACATGGCCCAGCAAATCCTGTATCGCCCGCAAATCCCCGCCCGCGTTCAGCAGATGCGTCGCAAAAGAGTGGCGCAGAGCGTGCGGCGTCGCGCTTTTCGGCAATCCCAGCATCAGGCGGCCCTGCTCCATCACCTTCTGCGCCTGCCGCGCACTCAGACGCCCGCCGCGCTTGCCCCGGAACAGGGGCGCATCGGCCTCGCGCGCAAACGGCATCAGCGCCGCATACCGGTCCACCACGTCGCGCGCAGGCGCAATCACCGGAACAAGCCGGGTCTTGCCGCCCTTGCCCGTGATGCGCAGGGTATCCGGCAGGGGCGCATCGGCCATATTCAGCGACAGCGCCTCGGATATGCGCAGCCCGCAGCCATAAAGCAGCGTCAGCACCGCCATGTCCCGCGCGCTGATCCAGTCTTCACGCGCGATCTCTCCGGCGGTGTCGATGATGGCCATGGCGGCATCGGCCTCCAGTGGCCGGGGCAGTTTCTCCGGCGCTTTCGGCGCGCGTATCGACAGGATGGCGGTTGCGTCGAACCCCTCCCGCTCTGACAGCCAGCGATAAAAATTCTTCACCGCCGACAGTTTCCGCGCCAGTGACCGCCCCGAAACCTGATGCGCGCGCTCATGGGCCATCCACGCCCGCATGTCGGCAATGCGCACCGCGCGCAGCACCCGCACCCCGCCGCCTTCGCCCAGATGCGCAACCATGAAGGCCAGATGCGACAAAAGGTCGGCGCGATAGGCCGCCACCGTGTTGGCGGCAAGGCCATGGACAGCCCCGCGCGTCGCCAGCCACTTTTCCAGCGCGTCGCGCAGAGCAGCGGAAAGCGCAAGCGTCACGACAGCCAGCGCATCATGGCGCGCTCGAACACCGCCCCGAAGAACGCCAGCAAATCGGTGCCGTGATCGGGCCGGAAATGATGCGGGTCTTTCGACCCCAACACCAGCATCCCCGGCAACCGGTTGCTGCCCAGATCCAGACGCAGGGCAGCCTCAGAGCGGATGCCTGCCCCGCGCCCCCGGTGGACCGGCCCGGCATCAGGCGCAATCCGGCGCAGAACGACCTCTCGCCCGCCGTCGAGATAGCGCGCCACAAAGCCCGGCTCGGCAACGCTCAGCACATCCGACAGCCGCCTGACCGCAGGGTCTTCGCCGCCAAGCGCCGTTTCCAGCACCAGCCGCACGCAGTCGAGCCGCAGAATCGCCGCAACCTCACCGTCGAGGTCGCGCAGAAACTCCTCGAACCCGGTCGGATCAAGCATCCGCAGGATTGCCCGATGCACCTGATTCATCCCGGCGAGGTTTTCATACGCCGCCGCCACCACCGACCGGTGGATGTCTTCGAGCCGACTGAGCCGCGCCTCCAGACGGTCAAGGGCGATGGTGCGCAGATCAACCACATTCCCGCCCTTGCCGGTATCCGCCATCGAGATCAGCGCCCGCATGATCGACGGGTCTTCCAGAACCAGCGCGGGATTTTTCAGGATGCGGTCGTGCAGGTCATCGTCACTGCCGACGCTTTTATGGGGGATTTTCGTGCTCACAATGGTCTCCGGATTTACCTGTATCCGGGGTATTCATAATACATTTTTCGCGGATATGCCGCCCCTGTCCGAACCGGGCCGGGGATGATCACATTCCTGCAACAGTCGTGCGAGTGTGTCCGGCCCGCCGGGCGGCCCCGGTCAGTGCAGTCTGGCCCCGACATCGGCGATGGCGTCATTGATCAGCGCATCCGCCTCCGCAGGGGTCATCTTGCGGGCAATCACATCCCCCGCCGCGCCGGTGGCAATGGCAATCGCCCGGTCGCGCACGTCCCTGACCGCGGCTGCTTCGGCAGAGGCAATCCGGTCCTCCGCCGTTTGCAAACGACGCTCAATCGCCCGTTTCAGGTCTTCCTTTGCCTGTTCCGCCGCTGCTTCGGCCTCGGCTTTGGCATGGGCGATGATCCGCGCCGTCTGTTCCTTAATTTCTTCGTGCTTGCGCTCGTAAGAGGCCAACAGGGTCTGCGCCTCTTCCCGCAGCCTGCGGGCCTCATCAAGGTTCGAGCGGATACCGTCGGCGCGCTTGTCCAGCATCCCGGCCAACAGACCGGGGACGCCGAATTTCAGCAACACGGCGATGAACAACAGGAAAGAGACGATGACGACGAAATCGGTGTTCCCGAATGACAGGAACGGGCCGGATGCGGCGAGTGCCGGACCGGACGGCAGAGCCAGAAAAACCGCGAGTTTCTTCATCCTGTCACCCCTTTACCCTTTCATCCGTGCGTTGACCGCCGCGCTGACCGTGCGCCCGTCAGCCGGATGGCCCGTCAGCGCAAAGATGATTTCCTGCGTCACCTCGCGCGCAACCAGCCCGGCGTTTTCGACCGCCCCGGCGCGAATCCCGGCGATTGCGCGTTCCGACTCGGCGACCCGTGCGGCAATTTCGGCATCGGCGCGGGCGGTGGCGTCATCAAGATCGGCCTGCATTGCGGCCTTTGCCCCCTCGACGATGCGGTGGGCCTCGGCGCGCGCATCCGCCAGCGCCTTGTCATGGGCTTCCCGCGCATCCTCGGCCTTACGCTTCAGCTCTTCCGCCGCTGCCAGATCGTGGGTGATGGTTCCCTGACGTTCTGACAGGACGGCGGCGATGCGCGGCAGCGCCACCCGCGACAGGATGAAATAGATCACGGCAAGCGTGACCAGAAGCCAGAAAACCTGGTTCGGGAAGGTCGAGAACTCCAGTTGTGGCATCCCGGCGGCAGAGGCGTGCCCCGCCTCAGCCGCGCCATGGGCCTGGTCGGTCCCGGTCTGTGTGCTGGCCATGTGTTTTCTCCTTCGGGGGCCGCCCCCGCCGCTGCCGCCGTTTGCGCCGGGCGCGCGCAAAGGCCCGCCCGGTCACCGGTTCGCCGTGATCAGACGGCAAACATCAGAAGCAGGGCGACGAGGAACGAGAAAATCCCCAAAGCCTCGGCAAATGCAATGCCGATAAACAGCGTCGCGGTCTGACCACCGGCAGCCGACGGGTTGCGCAAAGCGCCTGCCAGAAAGTTCCCGGCAACATGGCCAACCCCGATGGCGGCGGCACCGGAACCGATCGCGGCCAGACCCGCGCCGATGAATTGACCCATTTGTGCGACATCGCCTTCCATTTGATTTCTCCTTGCGTTGGAAGTGGCGTTAGATTCCGTTTGATAGTCCCCTGTGCCCGACACGTGCCGTCAGTGCGACGGATGCAGAGCGTCCTTCAGATAGACACAGGTCAGGATGGTGAACACATAGGCCTGGATGAAGGCCACGAGGACTTCGAGCGCATAGACAGCGGTGATTGCGAAGACCGGCAAAAAGGCGAAAACCCCGAGCGCCCCGGCAAACCCCGCGAACACCTTCAGCACTGCGTGCCCGGCCATGACGTTCCCGGCCAGACGGATGGAATGGCTGACCGGGCGCACGAAGTAGGAAATCAGCTCGATCACCGCCAGAACCGGGCGCAGCGGCAGCGGCGCGGATGAAACCCAGAACAGGCCCAGAAACCCGGCCCCGTTTTTGACAAAGCCAACAACGGTCACGGTGACAAAGACCAGCGCCGCCAGCACAGCGGTCACGGCGATATGCGAGGTGGTGGTGAAGCTCATCGGGATCAGGCCCAGAACATTGGCGAACAGGATGAAAAGAAACAGCGTCATTATGTAGGGGAAGAATTTCACCGCATCCTTTCCGGCCACATCCTCAACCATCCGGTAGACAAAGCCGTAGACCAGTTCGGCGACTGACTGCGCGCGGCCCGGAACGACCGACCGGCGGCGTGTGCCCAGAACCAGAAGGCCAATGACGCCAAGAACGGCAAGCGCCATCCACAGGGTGACGTTGGTGGGCGTGAACACCCCGATGTCGCCGTGGCCGAACAGGGGTCTGACCTCGAACTGATCCATCGGGTGGATGGCCAGCCCGGCGTGCTCCGGCGCGAATAATGCGCCCGAGACGATGACCAGAACCATCATGGCCCAGAAAAAGATGTTGCTCATGGGGGCACCTCTCGTCCACCTTGTTCGCCGGGTGCTCAGCCCCGGTTTTGTTCCCTGTCTTTCTCTGCCCCGCGCCGGGGGGCCTGTTCCGACTGTATCTGACCCGCCGTGCGCAGCATCGTCCTGACACCGGCGACAAAGCCCAGAAACAGAAACACCACCATCAGGAAAGGCCGCGTTCCGAACAGTGTGTCCAGCCCGTAACCTATCGCAAGGCCGATGCCAAGACCGGCCACCAGCTCTATCACCATCCGCCAGGCCAGGCTGGCCAGCGAATAATGCTCGTCCGCAGGGGGGGGGGCCTCGATGTTCCGGCGCATTTTGCCGATTCGGTCGCCCAACTCTCTCAGCCGGTCCGATTCTGGCTCGTCCGACATGATCAGAAAACCCCCTGTTCAACTGGCGCGAACCTAGAAAGGACGGCGCGTGGTGTCAACAGGATTGCGTATGGGGGGCGCGCGCCGCCATCAGGCCCTGCGCGCCAGAAACAGCCGTTGGTCGATCAGCACCAGCCCAAGAAAGATCACCGCCATTCCGGCAAGATGCGCGGGCAGGATGACCTCATCCAGCACCACCACCCCCGACAGCAGCGCCGAGACCGGCGTGATGAAGGTCACGGTCGATGTCATGGTCGGCCCCGCCACCGGCAACAGCCGGTAGAGCGCGATAAAGGCCGCAGAGGTCATCACGAACCCGATCATGCACAGCGAAAACCAGGTCTCTGCCATGGTGATCTGCGGCGCGCCCTCCAGCCCGATGGCGACAGGGCCGATGAACAGCGTTGCGCCGGTCAGCGACCATGTGGCCAGAACCGTCGGGTCAATCCGGGCGAATCTGCGGGCGATGTTGGTGGCGAACCCGTAACAGACCGGCGCGCCAAGGGCGACGAGGATCGCCCAGAGTTCCGCCCCGCCCCCGTCGCTGAGGACCGGTTGGGTGAGGATGATGATCCCGGCAAAGCCGACGGCAACCCCCAGCGCCTTCAGCCGGGTCGCGCGCTCGCCGCCGGGCCAGAAATGCGACACGACAATCACCATCAGGGGCGTGGTGGCGTTGATGATCCCGGCGACGCCGCCCGAGATATATTGCTGGCCCAGCGGGAACAGGGCAAAGGGAATGGCGAAGAAAATCACCCCGAGGCCGAGCAGCCCGGCAATGACGCCCGGCGGTTGCCGGAGCGGCCTGCCGGTGCCCAGCGCCCAGACCCAGCAGCCCAGCGCCCCGAACCCGACCCTGCCGAGCGAAACAGTCAGCGGCCCCAGCTCCCGCAGCAGAAGCTCGTTGAACATGAACGAGGTGCCCCACCCGGTTCCGAGCAGGAAAATGATCAGCCAGTGGCGCAACGGCATGAGACGATTCTCCGAACGGGTGCAGCTAACGGCTGTCTGTTGCCGGTGTCCACCCGGAACCTGCGCTTTTTCGTTCGGGTCTTCTTTAAGCCCTCTGCATAAGGGTGTATCGCCCCCCAAATGCCCCGCCCGGCTCAGGCCAATATGCAGCGGTCCTTACAAATCTGCGCCCCCGGATTTTCCCGCGCGCTCCGCCTGTTCCGCCCGCTTCAGCGACCTGCGCAACACATTCTCCAACAGGCGTGAGACATTGTTATCATAGTCATTCCACGGCAGGCTGCCGCAGAAGGTGATCGAGCCGGTCGAGAACACCGATCCCCCGCCGGGCACCTCGAAATAGATCATGTCCGCGCGCATCGCTTCTTCCACCGGTCTGCCGCTCAGATTGGTCAGGTGGGTAAGCTGTTCCTCGGGCACCAGCATGAATGTGCTGTCGCATGTCACCGATCTTGCCAGCAGCGTAACATTCCCCGGCGTCCCCAGCTTCGGATCACAATGATCAAGCTCAAACCCCGCCGCGCCCTGACCGCTCAGGCCGAAATCCCCGATTATTTCGTCTTCGATGCCCTCAAACACCCAGGCAAACGCCGGGTCCGTGCAAACCCGCTGATAGGGTGCGCCCGTGAACGTGCCCTGCGAGGCGAACCCGATGCCCACAAGCTCTTGCGGCGGCCTTGCATTGCGTCGCCACAGCCCGCCATAGGCCCCGTCAAACCCATTGTAATACTCGCCGGGTTCGGTGGCCCAGGCGCGGATACCATCCTCGGCCCGGCGAATCTCAAGCATACTGTCGTTCTCAGAATGGATGGCAATGCGCCAGTAAAAGCCGTTGCCGCCCAGATAGTGCAGCGCCCCGCCCGCATCCCGGTAGTCGCGCAGCGCATCAAGCGTTTCGGAGGTGTGGTATTCCGGGTGGGTTGCGGTGGTGACGGCGGCATATCCGGCAATCGCGGCAACCCCGTCACGGTGCAGTTCCTGATCGGTCACGATGTCATAATCGACCCCCTTATTGTGCAACCAACTGATCAGGTGGCTGTCGGCGGGCAAATGCCGCAGCCCGGAACAGGCAGTATCCCCAAAGGTCACGAAACCGGGGCGAAGGTTGAAAAGGGGCCGCCGGTGAGAGGCATGGCAGATGCCCGACCCGTCCGTATGGGTGTTATAGGTTGACAGGCCATATTCGGGGTGCTCAGCCGGGTTGTAGGGATAGGCGTTCCGGTCCGCCATCCGCTTTTTCCAGGACGGGTCATAGTCGGGCCGCGCGTGATTGCCATAGATCGCATAGGTGAATGTGGACATCAGAACGCATAATTTCGCCGTCGGTCGCCCCAGGGGGGCACAGACAAAGAACGGTATGGCATCGGCCCCCTGTGCAGAGCGGATGCGCATGACATAGATGCCCGAGGGCATGTCGTCGGGAATGGTGAAGGTGAAGTCGGTTTCCCAGCCGAAATCATATATGTCGTCTTCGTGGAAATGGATCGCCGCATAATGGTCCGGCTGATGGCACCAGTTCATTTCGGACCCGTCCCAAAGGGAACCGGTGACCGCCCGCGTCGGAAAGTTGATCAGGTTCAGGTCCGGGCCGGACAGCGCCCTGACCCGGGTTGTGCTGATCCCGGCAGAGAAATCCCAATCGCCGATGGTTTTGCCGTCCGCCCTGATGCGCGGTGCTTCGAGCTTGCCGTTGAAGAAGCGGGAGGGCGACCCGTTCTTAAGCCCGGCGGCAATGGACAGTGGCCCCGAAAACGCCCCTGCCACGGCGATAGCGCGAGAGACCTGACCGGGCGTTTCATAGCTTCTGCCGAGCGGCTCCTGCCGAAGGGTCATTTCGCCCGACCTTCCGGTGGTGGCGGTCAGGCGATACCAGCGCCTGAGAGTGAGGGGGGAGCCGGTCACGGCCTTGTCCCCCACCTGAAACACCGGGCGAGCGGCGGAATCGATGGCTATCCCGGCATCGCCAAGCTGCATGATTGTGCTCTGGTCTTCCGGTGCCATGGTCGGAAACACGATGATCGACATGTCCAGTTCGCACTCAGGCGGGCAACTGAGCACCCCCCCGGATACGGCATAAGACCCAGGCGTGAAGGGCTGTCGTCGCCCGGTGATTTTGGCGGGCGGAAAATAGCCGGATGCGTCTTTTTCAATGATCCCCGGCCCCTGCGGGTTGGGATCGGCGCTGATCGAGCGGAACAGGCGGGCGGTGTAATCCGCCCCCCCTGCCGATGAAACCTTGAACCCGATTGTTTCGCCGGGGCGGGCGGACAGCCGGTCCGTATACCCGAGAAGCGGTAACTCGTTCACTCCGGCCTCACAATGTTGGCCCGTAAACCAGATTGGGCAGATATGTCACCCAGCTCGAGAAAAACACCAACAGCAGAATCATCAGCACATAGGGGATCAGCAACGGTAACACGCCGACAGAGATGTCCTCGATCGAATCCTTGCTGATCCGCGCGGCGACGAACAGGTTGACGCCGATGGGTGGGGTCAGAAAGCCGATTTCGCAGGTCATCACCGTGAAGATACCGAAAACCACCGGGTCAATGCCAAGGCTTGTCACCAGCGGGAAGAACACGGCGGTAAAGATGATGATCTGCGGGATGCTTTCCAGCCACATGCCGACGATGATGTAGAAGATGCCGATCAGCAGCATCACCGCCCAGGGGTATTCGGCAAGCCCCTGAAACAGAGAAAGCACCTCTGCCGGGATGTCGAAAATCGTCACCAGTTGCCCGAAGGCTTTGGTTGATCCGAGGATGAACAGAACGGTGCCGATGACGATGGCCGTGAACTTGAAGGCGTGAAAGAGCTTCCGCCATGTCAGGCCGCGATAGATGAACAGCCCGACAAAGAAGCCATAGGCAACGGCGACGCCCGCGGCCTCTGACGGGGTGAAAATCCCGGCATAGATACCGCCGAGGATGATGATCGGGGCCATAACCGCCCATTTGCCGTCCCAGAGGGCGACGAGCAGCGGCATCCACCGAAACCGCTCGCCGGTGCCGCCATATCCCCGATTGACCGAGATCACGAAGACAACGGCCATCAGCATCAGCCCCAGAACGATGCCCGGAACAATCCCGGCAAGAAACAGGCGGGGGATGGACACATCCGTTACCAGCGCGAAGATGATCAGCAGGTTAGAAGGCGGGATCATGCTGCCGAGCGCGCCAGCCGCCGCCGCAATCGCCCCGGCAAAGCGGGACCGGTAGCCCTCTTCCTGCATGGCCGGGATGGTGATTGAGCCGATGGCCGCCGTCGTTGCCGGGCCGGAGCCGGACAGGGCGGCAAAGAACATGCAGGCCACGACCGTCACCAGCCCCAGACCGCCCTTGTATGCGCCGACAAGGCGATGGGCGATGGCGACCAGCTTTTCGGACATCCCGCCGTGCTCCATCAACTGACCGGCAAGGATGAAAAGCGGGATCGTCACCAGGGGGAACGGCTCAAAGGCTGTCCAGGCCGCTTGCGCCATCAGCGTCAGCGGAATGTCGGCAATGATCAGCCCGGCGACGGTGGCAATGCCTGCGGCAAAGGGGATCGGCACCCCGATTACCATTGTCAGCACAAAGACGACGGCCATGATGATCGGGCCGTTTGCGCCTGTCAGCCAGGCCACCGCGAGACCCGCACAGAGCGCGACCAGTATCGCAACGGGCACAATGGCGCGGTTCTGTCCGTCTGATCCGGGTGTGGTGCTGCTCATAACGGTAGCCCCCTGAAGCCGTCATTCCCCCAACGCCAATAGACCTGCCCGATGCGAAACAGCATCAGTGCAAAGGCACAGGGGATCAGCATCTGTATCCAGCGCTGTTCAATCCCCAGGCCCGGCGTCTGATAGGTCACCTCGAAAAGCAGGCGGGTGTAGGCGGTGGTCTGCACGACCATGAAAATGACAAATGCCGTCCACAGCGCATCCGCCAGGACGATACAGGCCACCTTGAGGGGGCGGGGCAGGCGCGAAACCAGCAATGTGATGCGGATATGCGCGCGGTCCCGCACCCCCATGGTTGCCCCCAGATAGACGGCAAAGATCATCCCGTAGACCGCGGTTTCCTCTGCCCAGGCGGCGGCGGAATGAAAGACAAACCGCAAAACCACCTGCATCAGGACGGAACCGACAACGACACACAAGAAGAACGTGCAGAGCACTTCCTCGAAATATCTGTCCAGTCGCGACAGCATGGCGGCACCCTCCCGATTCCGTTCGCTGAAGAGCCGGGCATCCGGCCAGAGGCCGAACACCCTACAGTCAGGCGGCAGGCCCCCTTATTCGGCGGCGGCGCGGATTGCTGTGACAAGCGCCACGAAATCCTCGCCCTTCTCTGCGGCGTATTTGTCCTGCACACGCTGTCCAGCAGCGATAAATCCGCTGCGGTCGAACTCGACGGTTTTCATGCCGCCTTCGCCGGTCAGGAACGCCCGAATATCAGAGATGCGGTTGGTCATCTCTTCCTTGTGATAGAGACCGGCCTCGTGGGCGGCGCGCAGCACGGCATCCCTCTGGGCGTCATCGAGCTTGCTCATTATGCGGTCACTGGCAAACAGCGGCGAGAAATAAGAGAAGTGCTCCAGCACGGTGAAGTGCGGCATGATCTCATAGAATTTCTGCGACTTGATGAAGGATGTGCCGTTGTCCGCGCCATCAACCGTCCCGGTTTGCAGGGCGGTCGGCGTGTCGGCCCAGGGCAGCGGAATCGGAGCCGCGCCGAACTCGGTAAAGGTGTCGATCATCACCTGGTTCTTGGGCACCCGCACCTTGAGGCCCGCCATGTCCTCGACCTTGGTGATCGGGTTGCGCGCGTTATAGAAGTCGCGGTCACCGACAAAGCCATATGTCAGCAGGTGAACATTGGTCGCCCCATGAAGCTGTTCGGCAAAGGATGCGCCGACATCCCCCTCCAGCACCGCATAGGCGTGGGATTTGTCCTCGAAGATGTAAGGCAGAACGAACGCATCCATCAGCGGGAAATGCGGCGAAACGTTGTTGCCGGTGATGATGTGCATGTCCACCGTGCCAAGCTGCATGGCCTTAAACGCTTCATCCTCACCCAGAAGCTGGCCGCAGCAGCGGACCTTCACGTCGATGGAGCCGTCGGAATATTGCTCGGCAAGCTCCTCGAACTTATCGGCAAGCACGGAATATGAGCTGCCTTCGGCGGCGGCATATCCGAGATTGATGACGACATCCTCCGCAGATGCCGTGCTCACAGAGAGCGACAGAGCCGCAGCGGCTGCGAATGACAAAGATGCAGATTTCCCGGACATGACAGTCCTCCCAAGTTTGTTCAGTTTTCCCGAAACAGGATGACAAGCCAGCCAATTCGTGTCAACTAATTCGTAAGAAATATCAAAAAGGTCTCTGATGATACCCTGAAGGCATCATGCACATCGAACTCCGACATATGCGCCATTTTCTGGTTGTTGCCGAGGAACTGCATTTTCGCCGTGCCGCCGAGCGGCTCAACATCGCGCAACCGGCACTCAGCCGCTCGATCCAGCATCTGGAACTGGCGCTTGGGGTGAAGCTGTTCGAGCGCTCGAAACGGAATGTCAGGATAACCGCTGCCGGGCGGAAATATACCGAGGGCTGCAAGTCGGTTCTGGCAGCGGCAGAGGCCGCCGCCGATAACGCCCGGCTTGTTCACAGCGGACGGCTGGGGTTGTTGCGGATCGGATATACCGACTTTGCCATATCGGCGCGCCTGCCCGGATTGCTGACCGGGTTTCAGCAGGAGTGTCCGGGCGTGATCCTGAAGCCCGTTCATGGGGTCACCAATATCCAGTTGGAGCATCTGGCCGGGGGTGCTCTGGATGTCGGTTTCGTCACCGGCCCCATCAACATGGCCGGAACCGAGACCCGGCTTATTCAGGAAGAGGAATTTGTCTGTGTTGTCTATGAGGACCACCCGCTGGCAACGCGGCAGATCGTGGAACTTGCCGAGCTTGCGGATGAGGATTTTGTCCATGGTCCGATAAAGGATTGGGAATACTTCTACTATCAGTTGTTTCCCTTGTGCCGTCGCGCCGGTTTCATGCCGAGGATCGTGCAGGAAGTCTATAATTCGGCGGCCATATTGGGGCTGGTCGCGGGGCGGATGGGCATAACCATCCTGACCGAAAGCACCGGGGCGTCGCCGATCCCGGGGCTGGTGAAGATACCCATTGCGCGCCTTGATGAGCGGTTGCAGACATATGCCATCTGGCGACGAAAGGCGATGAACGGCGTGACACAGCGCTTTGTCAGCTTTCTGGAGCGGGCCGGTTGAGTGCCTTAACTATCGTTGCTTCCGGCAGGTGACAGCGGCCCGCCCGTGCGCTCAGCACTCGGTCCAGATCGTCATCGGCCCGTCATTGATCAGCGCCACCTGCATCTCGGCCCCGAACCTGCCCTGGGCAACCGTGACGCCCGCCCCCCGCAGGCAGTCGGCGAAATGGTCACACAGCCGTTCGCCCTTGTCTGCCGGGGCGGCGGCGGAAAAACCGGGGCGGTTGCCGCCCGAGGTATCGGCGGCCAGGGTGAACTGGCTGACGACCAGCGCCGCGCCGCCGGTATCAATCAGCGAAAGGTTGGTCTTGCCGTCCGCATCGCGGAAAATGCGCATGGCGGCGATCTTAGTGGCGAGCCGGGCGGCGTTTGCCCCGGTGTCCCCGCGCATGGCGCAGATGAGAATCATCAGGCCGGGGCCGATCTGCCCGATGGTCTCGCCGCCCGTGGCGACAGAGGCCTCGCTTACCCGCTGGATCAGGGCGCGCATGGCTGTCCTTTCCCCGATGTCATCCGCGATGTTCTAGGCCGCCCCGCCCGGTCGCGCAAGCGGCGTGGCCCTTGTCGCTTTCCCGGAGAGTCCGGCCGGTCACCCGCAAAGCCCTTGAAACCGGAAACAAGGGCGATTAGAAGAACCGCCGCGCGGGTATGGTGAAAAGGTATCACGCGAGCTTCCCAAGCTTAAGTTACGGGTTCGATTCCCGTTACCCGCTCCATTCATCAGAACGGTATCCGTGCCTACAGACCGGACCTGACGTTTTACCGTGGCGGCGCGCGTTTTCGCGGATATAAACGGATACAAACGGGGGGTGGACATCAGTGGTGAAAGCTCGGCGGCAACAACACGGCGTTCTGTTCGGGCCGCTGCAACTGCCCTGCGGTGTCACTCTGAAAAACCGGATTGTGAAATCGGCAATGTCGGATTCGCTGGGCGATGGCACCGGCCATCCGACGACCGGGCAGATCAGGCTTTATCAGCGCTGGGCCAGAGGCGGGTTGGCCGTATCCGTAATCGGCGAGGTGCAGGGCACCGCCGGTTACGCCGAGACACCCGGCAATCTGGTGCTCAACGAGGCGTCCGACCTTGACCGGTTTCGGAAACTTGCCGAACGGGGCGGTGAAAACGGCACCCTGCTGTGGCTGCAACTTGGTCACGCCGGGGCGCTTGCCTACAAACCGACCAGCACCCCCAAAGGCCCGAGTGCGCTTGATCTTCCCGGCCTGCGCTGCGCCGGGTTGACAAAAGGTGAAATACGTCAGTTGCCCCCGGAGTTTGCGCGAACCGCCCGGTTTGCGCGGCAGGCCGGTTTTGGCGGTGTGCAAATCCATGCAGCGCACGGGTTTCTGCTCAGTCAGTTCCTGTCGCCGCTGTTCAACAGGCGAAGCGATGAATACGGGGGGACAATCGCAAACCGGATGCGGCTGTTGCTGGAAACCATCGACGCAATCCGCACCGCTGTCGGGCCGGATTTTCCGGTCGCCGTGAAGCTCAATTCCTCGGATCGGCTCGAAGGCGGGCTCGGTGAGCAAGACGCGCTCAAAGTGGTGGAAGCGCTGGACCGGTCTTCGGTTGACCTGATCGACATCAGCGGCGGGACTTACTTTCCCGGCGCAAAGCCCGCCTCTGACGGGGCAGGACGCGGCCCCTATTTCATCGGTTTCGCAAAGCGCGCCCGTGCGGTGACGACCAGACCCCTTATGCTGACGGGCGGTTTCAAAACCCGCGGGCAGGCAGAGGATGCCGTGGCTGGCGGTGCGGTTGATATTGTCGGTCTCGCGCGCGCATTGGTCCTTGAGCCTGCGCTTGCCCGCCTATGGAAAGAGGATCAGAAACCAGAGCCGGACTTTCCCAGATTCTCCGATGCCCCGGAGGGCGGGATAACGGCGTGGTATACGATGCGGCTGGCCGAGATCGGCGCTGACAGGGAAACGCCGGTTTTCGGCGACCTCGGGCAGGCGATACAAGACTATGCAGCGCGCGACAAAGCCAGGACGGAAATCTGGTTGAGACATTTTGCCAAAGTCCCCCGGCGGCGCTAGGCCCAAAAAGACCTCTGTATAATGGCGCATGACAACCAACCCGTCCGCCCGGCGCTTGCGCCGGGCAGCGCCTGCCTGCCCCCCGGCAGGCGCTATAAACGCCTCAACCAGTCGGAACGTATAGACTTTATGGAAAGGGCGTCGCCAATGTGGACCGTCACAAAAAGCGCCCGCCCAGGCAGGCGGCTGCCCGGCTGAGCTGATATGCAGAGGTTTGCCAAAGGGCCGCAGGGCTGAAACGCCCGAATTTTCCCGGCCCTCTTGCCCCTGTTGACAAGCCCTGCGACTCTTCATATACACCGCGCGCATCCGGGCAGGGGGCCATACCCCAGACGCCTGCATCAGAACTGAAGTGGCCATGATCCGGGCGGGTGCGCCCCGATCCTCTGTATGCCCGCCGCGTCGTTCCCGTGAACGGGGGACGAAGGCGGTTTCTTTCGTCGCACTCTCGGGTGCGCCTCAGGCGTTTCGCGGTCGCGCGGGACAGACAGGACAAACAACCGCACGGGTGCGCCCCCCGTGCATGAACATATGTGTTGAAACACGGGGAATGAACCGGAATGCCAACGATTCAACAGCTTATCCGCAAGCCGCGGCAGCCCAAGGTCAGATCGCAGAAGTCCCAGCATCTGCAATCCTGCCCGCAGAAACGCGGGGTCTGCACCCGTGTCTACACCACCACGCCGAAAAAGCCGAACTCGGCGATGCGGAAAGTGGCCAAGGTGCGCCTGACCAACGGCTTTGAGGTGATCAGCTACATCCCCGGCGAATCCCATAACCTTCAGGAACACTCGGTGGTTCTGATTCGCGGTGGTCGGGTCAAAGACCTTCCGGGCGTGCGCTATCACATCCTGCGCGGGGTGCTGGATACCCAGGGCGTCAAAGACCGCAGGCAGCGCCGATCAAAATACGGCGCGAAACGCCCGAAATAAGGAGCAACAGACATGTCCCGCCGCCACGCCGCCGAAAAGCGCGAAGTCCTGCCCGATGCCAAATACGGTGATCGCGTCCTGACGAAATTTATGAACAACATGATGAGCGACGGCAAGAAATCGGTCGCCGAGCGCATCGTCTACAACGCCTTTGACCGGGTGGAGACGAAGCTGAAACGCGCGCCGGTTGAGGTGTTCCATGAGGCGCTTGATAACGTCAAGCCGTCGGTCGAGGTCCGGTCCCGCCGTGTGGGGGGCGCGACCTATCAGGTGCCGGTCGAGGTGCGCCCCGAACGCCGCGAGGCACTGGCCATCCGCTGGCTGATCGCCGCCGCCCGCAAGCGCAACGAAAGCACGATGGAAGAACGCTTTGCCGGTGAGCTGATGGATGCGGTGAACAATCGCGGCTCGGCAGTCAAGAAACGCGAAGACACCCACAAGATGGCCGACGCCAACAAAGCGTTCAGCCATTATCGCTGGTAATCCACCCGGAAGGCCCCGACCGATGACACGCGAATATCCGCTCGACCGTTACCGGAATTTCGGCATTATGGCGCATATCGACGCAGGCAAGACCACCTGCTCGGAGCGTATCCTGTATTACACCGGCAAGTCCCACAATATCGGCGAGGTGCATGACGGTGCCGCCACCATGGACTGGATGGAACAGGAACAGGAGCGCGGCATAACCATCACATCCGCCGCGACCACCACGTTCTGGGAGCGCACCGAGGACGGCAAAACCGCCGACACGCCAAAGCACCGCCTGAACATCATCGACACCCCCGGCCACGTGGATTTCACCATCGAGGTCGAACGCTCTCTGGCGGTGCTCGACGGCGCGGTCTGTGTTCTTGATGCCAATGCCGGGGTCGAACCGCAGACGGAAACCGTCTGGCGTCAGGCCGACCGCTACAAGGTGCCGCGTATCGTGTTCGTCAACAAGATGGACAAGATCGGGGCCGATTTCTTCAACTGTGTCACTATGATCGAAGAGCGCACCGGTGCCCGCCCGGTTCCCGTGGCGTTGCCGATCGGTGCAGAGAGCGAGCTTGAGGGCCTGATTGATCTGGTCACCATGAAGGAATGGCTGTGGAAGGGCGAAGACCTGGGTGCAACCTGGGAACAGGTTGACCTGCGCGCGGGCCTGCGGGATCAGGCCGAGGAATGGCGGGCAAAGATGATCGAGGCCGCCGTCGAGTTGGATGACGACGTGATGATGGCGTATCTGGATGGCGAGGAGCCCGATGTCGCCACCCTGCGCGCCCTGTTGCGCAAGGGGACGCTGGATTTGGCGTTCGTGCCGGTTCTGGGCGGCTCTGCCTTCAAGAACAAGGGGGTTCAGCCGCTTCTGAACGCGGTGATCGACTATCTGCCCAGCCCGCTTGATGTGGTCGATTACATGGGCTTTGCGCCGGGTGACGAGACCGAAGAGCGCACTATCGCCCGCCGTGCCGATGATGCGATGCCGTTCTCCGGCCTTGCCTTCAAGATTATGAACGACCCGTTTGTCGGCTCGCTGACCTTCACCCGCATCTATTCGGGCCAGATGAAAAAGGGCGACACGGTGCTGAACGCCACCAAGGGCAAGCGCGAACGCATTGGCCGGATGATGATGATGCACTCGAACAACCGCGAGGACATTGACGAGGCGTTTGCAGGTGACATCATCGCACTGGCGGGGCTGAAGGACACGACAACGGGCGATACGCTCTGTGACGCCAAACAGCCGGTGGTGCTGGAAACCATGGCCTTTCCCGATCCGGTGATTGAGATCGCGGTCGAGCCGAAGACCAAGAATGATCAGGAAAAGATGAGCCAGGGGCTGGCGCGTCTGGCCGCCGAAGACCCGTCCTTCCGGGTCGAGACTGACCCCGAATCCGGCCAGACGATAATGAAGGGGATGGGCGAGCTACACCTGGACATTCTGGTGGATCGTCTGAAGCGCGAATTTAGGGTCGAGGCCAATATCGGCGCGCCGCAGGTCGCCTATCGCGAAACCATCGGCCATGAAACCGAACATGTCTATACCCACAAGAAACAGTCGGGCGGGGCCGGGCAGTTTGCCGAGGTGAAGATGATCATCGCACCCGCCGAACCGGGCGAGGGCTATGAGTTTGAAAGCCGCATCGTCGGCGGCGCGGTGCCTAAGGAATATATCCCCGGTGTCGAAAAGGGCATCCGCTCGGTGATGGATTCGGGGCCGCTGGCCGGTTTCCCGGTGATCGACTTCCGGGTCGCGCTGATCGACGGCAAGTTCCATGATGTGGATTCCTCGGTGTTGGCCTTCGAGATCGCGGCGCGCATGTGTATGCGCGAGGGGCTGAGAAAGGCGGGCGCGAAGCTGCTTGAGCCGATAATGAAGGTCGAGGTGGTGACCCCGGAGAACTATACCGGCGGCATCATCGGTGATCTGACTTCGCGCCGGGGGCAGGTGACGGGGCAGGAGCCGCGCGGCAACGCCGTTGCCATCCACTCTTTCGTGCCGCTGGCGAACATGTTCGGCTATATCAACACGCTGCGGTCGATGTCCTCAGGCCGCGCGCAGTTCACGATGCAGTTTGATCACTATGATCCGGTGCCGCAGAACATCTCGGAAGAAATTCAGGCGAAATATGCCTGAGGCGAAATCGGGGCGGCGGGTTTGCGCAGCCCCCTCAAGGTAACAGGAGGCCACAATGGCGAAGGAAAAGTTTGAGCGTCTGAAGCCGCATGTGAACATCGGGACGATTGGTCACGTTGATCA